>JAFEBR010000428.1 GCA_018242565.1 Planctomycetota bacterium
GCCGGAATGCGAGCTTTCTGTTTGACGCTCAGCGGATGCAGCCTGTGGCGGTGACCAGACCTGCAGGCGAATCGACGGGTGGGGACTGATCGGGTCGGGACTGATCGGGGGGGGGCAGCGCCGGTGTGCTCCCCTGCCCTGCTCTGCGGGTCGATCGTGCCTGCTTCCGCACTCAGAGGTCAGTTCGGTGTTTTGGGCAGTATAGTCTGCCACCAGTTTTTGGTCCGGAGAAAGGGCTCGTGATCGCAGCCGGCGTAATTGATGTTGGCCCCGTCGACGATCTGGTATTGCACATTGGGGCACGTCGCCGCGATGGCCGCGATGTCGGTATCGAGGCCTCCAAAGGCTGGTGACGTCTGCAATGTCTGTCCACCCAAAATAAGCAGCGTCGGACAGGGCAACTGCGCCAGCTTCGGAACGTAGTCGTAGCGATCCTCGGGGCCGTATTTTTCGACGTAGCCAGCGGCCGTGGCGAGAAAGGGGAGAGGCTGTGTCACCGGCAGCAATTGTTCGGGCTGTCCCCGGTCCACGAACTGACGGGCCCGGTTGAATTCTTCGCGAAACGCCATGCCCCGAGGGTGGTTGAGCAGGCGTGCGTGGGAAAATCGAGGGGGAGAGATCCCCACAATGCCGGCGACGGCGGTGTGAGGTGCTGCTGCCTGCGAGAGCACGGCTTTCACGCCCCCCATGCTGTGCCCCACGAGGATCACTCGGCGGAAGCCCTGGGACTGGAGCCAGTCGACCCACGCCGTGAGATCGTGGACGCAGTCGTGGATGCGCTCATGGGTGGCCCCTCCCGGCTGGGAGCCTTGCCTGGTGGGGATGGTACACAGTCCATCGTGCCCGCGCGTGTTGATCCGCAGGACCGACGTGCCTCCGGCGACCGCCTGTCGGGCGAAGGTCTCCAAGACGCCCGATGCGTAGAAATTGCTGCCGGTACCGTGGATCAACAGAAAGGCGTCGAGCGGTGCGCAAGGGGCCGTGGTGGCAGGCCACAGGGCCCCATCCAGGATCCAGCCATCAGCCGTTTCGACACGGTGTAATTCCACGTTGTGCATCAGGAACGGTCTGCAGTCTATGACCAGGTTTCCGGTGGATCGCGTTCGGTGCAGATCGGGTGTGTGCCGGCACCGGAGTGGGTTGTCGGTTTAGAAATTATCCGTGCTGATTCATGGCGACAATGCGATCGGCGAATCTGTCGCGCGGCCTTAGTTTTCTATGCGAAGGGTTTGAGCCGCCAGTTTGTCGTGGTAAACGGCCGGCTGGTACCGGTTCCACTCCGCACTCACTCCGATTCCGGAGAGTCTGGGTCTCGATCGGAATCGGAATCGGAATCGGCGGGGGCCCCGGGTTCGCTCTTGAGCGAGGTCGCGGGTTCTTCCAGCCGATAGAGATGGCTGTCACTGCGCAGGTAGATGGCGCGGCCGTAGGCGGCCAGTGAGGCGAGCGTCTTACCCCGCAGCACATTTTTCGCCAGGACCTTGGGCTTGGTTCCCGGTTGCAAAACATGGGTGGTTCCCGTTTCGTCGAGCACGTAGAGTTTGCCATCGGCCAGCAGGGGCGAGGCGGAGTGATTGCCCCCCAGTCGCTTTTTCCAGTGGACTTTGCCGGTGAGCGCGTCCCAGCAGGTCGCGACTCCCTGATCGCTGATGGTATACAGTTCGTCGCCAATCAGAATCGGAGAAGCATTCAGTGGGACGCCCTGTTTGGCCTGCCAGGCCACGTGGCTGTCGGTGATGTCGCCATGCCCCGTCGGACGAATCGCCAGGAGGGTCGCGACGTCGTATCCCGTGCAGACAAAGACCAGCCCGTGCCCGGAGACGGGCCGGGGGACGAGCGAATAGCCTTCGTAACGACAACTCCAGATCTCGGCTCCGGTGGACGGATCATACGCCACGACGCGACTGCCGCCCGGCGAAACCACCTGCGTCTGTCCTTCCACTTCGATCGCCAGGGGAGTGGCGTAAGAATGTCGCCCGTCACGTCGCATCCGCCAGCGAACGGTCCCCTGCATGGCGTCAAGTGCCACGACGAACTGGGGGTCGGTCGCTCCGGCCACGACGTGCGCATCGTAAAACGCATGATCGAGGCCATCACAGGCGATGATCAAACTGTGATTGACCAACACGGGACTGCTGGCCGGTCCGTGATGGTGGTAATATGGAATTTCTGTCTTCCATAAAATCTGACCAGTGGTGGACAGGGCCGCGGTGCCATGGGCTCCGAAATGTACAAAGCAGCGGTCTCCCTCCAGCACGGGCGTGGGACTGGCGTGACTGTTTTTCGTATGGATCGTCCCCAACTGGTCTTTGCGAAAGACCTCGATATCGTGGAGCAGCGCGCCGGTCTCGACGTCGAGACAGAGGACGTGCAGGGTGTGATCGGCGGCGACCGCCGAGGTAAGCCAGATCTGTCCGTCGGCGATGACGGGTGACGACCATCCCAGACCCCGGAGGGGAACCTTCCACGCCACGTTCTTTTTTTCGTTCCAGCGCAGGGGCGCCGCTGTTGCCAGGGCGTGCCCCTGGCCGTCGGGGCCACGGAACTGCGGCCAGGCCGCGATGGCCGTGTTGACGACAGGCAGGCTGGAGATAATGCCAGCAGGCTGGTCTGGGGGATCGGTGTCCTGGGGCGACTGCGAAGTCAGCCGGTCGGTCGACGGCCCATCACGACCGGTCTCAACCGACGTGCTGGCGGCCGTGTCAACCACGGCACTGTGGCCCGGTGCGGGGGCAGTCGCTGTGGCTGCAGCCACGGCAAGGGCCGCGTCGGTGGCTGTGACTGGAGGCGCGGTTGACGCCGGGGCGATTCGTTGGGCAGGGTCGGGGGTGAGGGAGCCGGGCGATCCCGGCGCGGGCCGGTCGGTGGAATTTTCCTGCGGACTGGCAACGGAAACAGCCGATTCCCTCTCGGGTGAGAGCGAGTTGGAGCTTCCGCAGCCGACGAGAATCAGGTTCAACACGCCGACGGTCCAGATTCGCGATCGTCGGTTGAGCAAGAGAGTGTCCATTTCCATCAACGTCCAGCACCCGACCGGACAACAAAACAGAAAGTCTGGGCACCGCCTGCTGGCGGCGCCGGTCGTTTCCACACCAGCCTACTCGACCCGCAGTCACGGCGGGACCCCAATCTGCCTGTCGCCCGACACTTTGAGGGCTCTTCCGGGACACCAGACCTGTCGGTGTAGTCGGCACAGTCGCAGTGACAAAATCACATCGGTTTTCCGATTTCGCATGTGATTGGATATTCGCAGGCCGGTCGAACCGAGTTCGGAAACTGGGCAATTCCGTGGAGGTGGGTGTGGACGTGGCGTGACAAAAATTTCCCGGCGAGGCGCGGCGAGTGACCGGAATCTGCTAAAGTCCGCCGTGCGATAGTCACGAACCGACGTTTTGAAGAGATCTTCGCTGACATGCCAGACTTTCTCGCTTCGTTGCGAACTCGAGATCGGCAACCGGAACTGATGGATCAGCCCGGGCTGGACGAACAGGTTCACGCTCACGCACTTCGCAGTCTGACGCGGATCAACTGGATCAGCCGGACCACGGGTCTGATCTGGAAGCCGATCCAGAAACTCGTGCGTGAGAGGCCCCCGCAACGCCCGCTGCGGATTCTCGATGTGGCTGCGGGCGGCGGTGATGTCGTGCTGGGACTGGCACGTCGGGCGGCCGCCGCGGGGATCGACGCACAGGTCGATGGCTGCGACATCAACCCGACGGCGATTCAGTACGCCGGGGACCGGGCTCGGCAGGCCGGATTGCGGCAGGTGTCGTTCTTTCAAGCCGATGTACTGCAGGCACCGCTTCCGGAGGGATACGACATCGTGACCTGTTCGCTGTTTCTGCATCATTTGAGCGATTCGGAGATTGTCCGCGTGCTGCGCGCGATGGCCGCTGCCTCCCAGCAACTGGTGATTGCCAGCGATCTGTGTCGCAATCGATTCGCCTACATCATGACCTGGGTGGGGTGTCGCCTGCTGACTCGCTCTCCGATTGTGCATGTGGATGGCCCATTGTCGGTGGCTGCGGCCCTGACGGTTCCCGAGGCCCGCGACCTGGCGCAGCAGGCTGGCCTGACGGGGACCACGTTTACTCGGTATTTCCCGGAGCGGTTTCTGCTCGTCTGGAGCAAGCCGTCATGATGCCAGGGACCCTTTCGATCGCGACGGCGGCGAATCACGTGTGGGAGGCCCTGGTGATTGGCGCGGGACCGGCCGGGGCCGTGGCCGCCCGGCAGATGGCGTTAACTGGCACGCGCGTACTGCTTGTGGATGCCAAGTCGTTTCCCCGCCAGAAGGTGTGTGGAGCATGCCTCAACAGTCGGGCGCTAACGCTGTTGCACGACCTCGGACTGCGCGACATCGTGACGTCCCTGGGCGGCGAGCCGATTCGGCAATTGCAGATCCGCAGCGTCCGACGCGAAGCCCAACTGGCGCTCCCCGAAGGACTGGCCGTGTCGCGCAGCCAGTTGGACGCAGCGTTCGTTACGGCGGCCGTGGCCGCCGGGGCTGAGTTTCTGCCCGAGACGACCGCGGTGGTGGGGGCCCCCTGCGGCGGGGAGCAAGACGGGTGTCGGGTGGTCTCACTGCGTTCCAGCGCGCCTGTGGCAAGTGGGGGGCCGGTGCTGGTGCAGGCCCGGGTCGTGCTGGTCGCCGATGGCCTGGGGCATCTGAGTCTGAAGAACTATCCCGAGTTTGCCAGCCAGGTCACCGAGCAGGCGCATATCGGCGTGGGTGGACAGGTGCCTGCTGCGCCCGAGAACTATGCGCCGGGGACCATCTTTATGGCCGTGGGACGACAGGGTTACGTGGGACTGGTGCGCATCGAAAATGGCGCCCTGAATATCGCCGGGGCACTGTCGCCCGAGTTTCTGAAATCGACTGGCGGGACCGGCCCGGCCGTGCAGGCTGTCTTGCACGAGGCCGGGTTTCCGGCGATCGAGGCACTGCCGCAGGTGGACTGGCAGGGAACGGTCCCGCTGACACGCCGGTCCGCGAGCACGGCTGGCGAACGGGTGCTGCTGCTGGGGGATGCGGCGGGATATGTCGAGCCGTTTACCGGTGAGGGGATGGCCTGGGCCCTGTCAGCGGCGGCGACTGTCGCGCCGGTGGTAGCGCGGGGCATCTCGGGGTGGAATGAGGCGGTCGAACAGGACTGGCAACGCACGCTGCGACAACTGGTGACACGACGGCAGCGCTGGTGTCGCACACTGGCCTTTGGCCTGCGTCGCCCGTGGCTGGTTCGCCTGTTGCTGCAGGCAGTCGCCTTGATGCCGGCCCTCGCCCGGCCGATCATCGGCAGCGTCAACCGCCCGATCGCCCCGACCGATTGAGGGCCTTGTCCCGGATCAGGGCAATTGGAAGGCCGTGCGAGTCGGACGTGCTGCCTGCCATGGGCGGACGCTGGGCTCGTTTCGTGGGACAAGTTTTTAACTTGTCAGCACACTGTGCCTGCCGGGACCTGAAGGGTGGTCAGCCCACAGCCCAAACCATCATGCGGAAACCGAACTGGTAGCCCCTATATCGAGCGACCGGGCACATGAGTTTGAATCCGAGTGGCGATCGTAACGGTTGTGTCGATTGTGCGCGGGCAGGCGACGCGGCAGACTGCGGGGAAATTTCCGGTTAGGGTCTTGCTTCTGTTAGAATCTGGGCTAGGCTGGAAACGCGGTTGCAAGGAGGGCAATTGCTGCGCCGCACTTTGGGACTGGGGCAGTCTGCGGCGTGAGAGGCGAGCGACGGAGCGCGAAGCGGATTACGAGGGCACTGGCTTATGCTCTCGACTGCTGCCCTGCCAATCGGTCGTCGTCGCTTCATCGGCTCGTCCTGTCTTAATTCGCAGTCATACCGTTATGTCATCGGCACCCTCGAGTGGGACGGCGTTTCATCCACACGATAAAGAGCGCGCGGCGAATGCCGGCCGCAAAACGTCGTCGCAATTTGTCGGCTTTCAATTGGCCGGTCAGGATTACGCGTTTCGGATCGAGCAGATCCAGGAAATCGTCATCCTCGACAAAATCACCAAGACCCCGCAGGTGCCGGACTACGTCGAAGGAGTCTGTAATCTCCGCGGGTCGATTATCCCGATCATAAATCTCCGCAAGCTGTTCGGACTGGAACCAAAGCCGGTCGATCGAGAAACGCGGACAATTGTGGTCAACGTGGGGCAGCGGACGATGGGTTGCACTGTCGACCTGGTCTCGCAGGTGATGCGGATTCCCGAGGAAACGATTCAACCCGCACCGGAAACCGTGACTTCCAACGGTGCCGGTTACATTGCCGGTTTCGCCCGGCAGAACGACCGCTTGCTGATTCTGCTGAATATCGACGAACTGCTTGATCCGGCGAAGCTCGATCAAGTGAGCCAGTCGGCTTCGGCCGAATTACCGCGGCCGACATAACCAGTACCTCTGACCGGAAGGCATGCCACCGGTCTCACGATTATTCAGGCTGAACACACTCACTCACACGCTCGTCACCACCGGATCTACACCATGGCAGAACCCCGTACTCGCCGCAGCCCTCGTCGGCCCGCGGCTACCACCGTCGCCGCTCGTGAAACCAGCCAGGCGGCCGATCAGGCTGCGATTGCCGACGCCCTGAATCGATCACAGGCGATGATTGAATTCCAGATGGATGGAACCATCGTCTCGGCGAACGAGAACTTCCTGCGCGTGATGGGATACACTCTCGACGAGATTCAGGGACGGCATCACAACCTGTTCGTCGATGACGCCGCCCGGCAAAGCAGTGAATACCGCGACTTCTGGGCCAAGTTGAACCGGGGTGAGTTTCAGGCGGGACAGTTTCGGCGCCTGGGGCGTGGCGGCCGCGAAGTCTGGCTGCAGGCCACATACAACCCGGTCCTCGACAAAGCCGGACGACCGGTGAAGGTCGTGAAGTTTGCCGCCGACGTGACCGACGTGGTCGCCGAACAGATTCGCACCCACCAGGCGCAACAGCGATTGCAGCAGATGGTGGAAAACGCGTCGGTGCGGCTGATCATGGCCGATCGCGATCTGCGAATCGTTTATTTGAATCCGGCCTCGATTGAGGCGCTGCGCAAGCTGCAGCATCTGCTTCCCTGCCGGGTCGATGAAATCGTCGGCAAGTCGATTGACATATTCCACAGAAATCCTGAGCAACAGCGACGCATGTTGGCCGATCCGAAAAATCTGCCGCATCGGGCGAAAATTCGGCTGGGTGACGAAACCCTTGATCTGTCGGTCTCGGCGATCCGTGACAGCAATGGAGACTACATTGGTCCCATGGTCACGTGGGAAGTGGTCACCGACGCGGAACGCGCCAAAGAGCGGGAACAACTGTTGATGCAGCAGCAACAGGCCGCCAAAGAGGAACTCGAGCGCAAGGTCAATTCGCTGTTGCATGTCGTCACTGCGGCCGCCAATGGCGACCTGACGCAAGACAGCGAAGTGACTGGCGACGACGATATGGGTCGCCTGGCATTGGGCATGCGGAAGATGCTCGCCGATCTGCGAAATGTCATTGGACAGGTGGTCGAGGCGGCCAATCAGCAGAATGAAGGGGCCCGCACCATCGCCGAGAGCAGTGCGAACCTCAGTGAAGGTGCCCAGTCGCAGGCTGCCTCGGCGGAAGAAATGACGGCGTCAGTGGAGCAGTTGATCGCCTCGATCGAGGTGATCTCCCGGAATGCGGCTGAGTCGAAAGCCCAGGCCGCGGAGACAGTCAACCTGGCCAAGAGCGGCGGTACCACCGTTACCGAGGCCGTGAACTCGATGCGGTTGATCCAGAAATCGAGCGAGCAGATCAACGACATCATTCAGGTCATCAGTGAGATTGCCAGCCAGACCAACCTGCTGGCCTTGAACGCGGCCATCGAAGCAGCCCGTGCCGGCGAACATGGTTTGGGCTTTGCCGTGGTGGCCGACGAAGTCCGCAAATTGGCCGAACGCTCGAGCGAAGCAGCCAAGGAAATCACCCAGTTGATCAAGGAATCGTCACGGCGGGTGGTGGAAGGGGCCAACCTTTCGGAAAAGGTGGGCGATTCGCTGAAGGGCATTGTCGAGGCGGTGGATAAGACCGCGGCCGGGATCTCGCGGATCGCCGATTCGACCGAAACCCAGGCGTCGAGCGCCACCGAGGTGAAAATCGCCATTCGTTCGGTCTCGCATACGACTGAGTCGAATGCCGCGGCGGCGGAACAGATGGCCGCCAGCGCCGAGGAACTGGGCGCCCAGGCCCAGAGCCTGCGTGATCTCGTCTCGAAATTCAAGGCGTAACCGTGCCCGATCCTGAGAAACTGTCCCCCCAGCAGTTCCGGCGGTTCAGCGAATTCATTTACCGGCAGAGCGGCATTCGCGTGGATGCGTCGAAGATCACGCTGGTCAGCAATCGCATCCGTCGGCGGCTGCGCGCTGGTTCGTTTCCCGATTTTGATGCGTACTACGCGCATCTCACGGCGCCCGGCGGCTCGCCTGAGCTGGAGCAGTTTCTCGACGCGGTCACCACCAACGAGACCCATTTCTTTCGGACCCCGGCCCATTTCGACTGGTTCAAAGGGGACTTTCTGACCGAGACGATTCTCGACCAGCGGAAGACGGGCCGTCCGCAGGAACTGCGCGTCTGGTCGGCAGCCTGCAGCACGGGTGAAGAAGCTTATTCGCTGTCGATTTGCCTCGCGGAAAACAGCCTGCGTCTTAAGAACTGGAAGGTCTCGGTGCTGGGAACCGATATCAGCGAGGCCGTGCTGAAAGAAGCCCGGTTGGGGGTGTATCGCGATCGGGCGCTGGATGCTGTGAATCCTCTGCAATTGAAACGCTATTTCGACGTGCAGCCGGATGGGACAACCTGGAAAGTGAAGCCGTCAGTCCGCGAGCCGGTGGATTTCCGTCGGCACAATCTGATGGAACCACTGCGGCTGCCGCCGTTTGACTGCATTTTTATTCGCAACGTGCTGATCTATTTCGACCGCGAGTCGAAGCAGGTGGTCATCAAGCATCTGATGAATTCGCTGGCCCGTGGCGGATATCTGGTGGTCGGACCTTCGGAGGGGATTTACGACATGCTCGACCCCCTCGTGAAACGCGCGACGTATTTGTATCAGAAGCCTTGAAAGGCGGGAGTGGCGCGCTGTGAACGACGAATTCGATTTTTCGACCGGATTGCCCTCGTCCGAAATGTCGCAGTACCTGCAACTGTTTCTGGACGAAACCTCTGAGCAGCTCGACGCGCTGGTGGAATCGCTGCTGGTCCTCGAGTCCCACCCCACCGACGCCGAGCAGTTGAACGAAGCGTTCCGCCTGATCCACTCGATCAAAGGGTCCGCGGGCATGATGGGGCTGGACGGCATTACCGTGCTGACCCATCACCTCGAGAACCATTTCGAACGCTTACGCTCGGGGCTGCAGACACTCGATGAACGGGCGCTGGGACTGATTCTGCGGTGCATCGACTTTCTGCGCGAATGCAACCGTCGGCTGCGGGCGGGAACACCTCTGGCGTCGGCTCCGGAGTTGCTCGATGAACTGAACGGGCTGGCTGTCGCGCCTGAGGGTGGGTTGCCCACGCCGACACCTGCGGCAGCTCAGCCCCCTGCCCCGTCGGTGGCCGCTGTGGTTTCGTCGGCCGAGCCCGAACCGGTCGTCTTGGCCGCGGTCGTGCCAGCACCGACAGCCTCCACGCCAACCGGTCGGGGACCGGTCACGGTGGCGTCTCACGATGTGGACTACTTGATCGTGGTCACGTTTGAGCCGGAATTGCCGCTGGCCGACCTGAAAGCGGAACTGGTTCTGGCCCGGCTCGCGGAAATTGCCGCCGTGCGCGAGACCTGGCCTTTGCGGGACGAACTGGCCAATGTGTCGGCCTTGACCACGCTGCAGGTGCTGCTGTCGTCCGACCACCCAGAAACGGAACTGCGGTCTGCCGCGGATGTCGATGGTGTTCGTGCTGTGGAAGCCGTGGCCGGGGCCCGGGAATTTCTGGAACTCGAACCGTCTGAATCCGCGGAGCCCAAAGCCACGGCGCCGACTGCTGCCCCCACGGCGGCCGTGGCGTGGGTCAGCGCGGCTCCGCAAATTGCCAGTGCGGAAGCGGTCACTGTGCCAGTGGCCGACCATGTGGAGGACAGATCGGCCCACATCGCAGTCGCAGATGTGGTGACGCCGACGGCCGTTGCCGAAGCGTCCGGGGCTGAACCGCGCTCAAGAGTCGCGGAAACGGTCCGGGTGGATATCGGACGGCTCGATCGTCTCATGAACCTGGCCGGGGAACTGGTGGTCAACAAGGCGCGGTTTGTGCAGATTGCCCGCCAGATGTCCCCGGTGTTTAAGAAAACGGGGGCCGCTGGCCGGGTGCGGAGCTTCGGTGATTCGATGCGGCGGGCCCTGCAATTGATGAAGACGCAGGCTGCGGCGCATTCCGGCGAGTCGGCTGCCAACTGGGACTCGCAGATTCAGGAACTTGAGGCCGGCATCGAAGCGCTGGAAGAACAATCGCGGCTCTGGGAAGCCAGCCGTCGTTCGTTCACTCAGTTCCATGAAGCCATCGACCAGATGAGCCGGGTTTCCAACAGTTTGCAGCGGGGCGTGCTCGAAACTCGCATGGTGCCCGTGGCACCGTTGTTCAATCGGTTCAAACGGGTTGTTCGCGATATTTCGCTGGAGCTGGGTAAGCGGGTCAATCTCGAAATCCACGGGGAGCACACCGAACTCGACAAGCGAATGATCGACGAACTGGGCGATCCGCTCGTGCACCTGGTGCGTAATGCGATTGACCATGGTATAGAATCGTCGGAAGTACGCCGGCGGGCCGGTAAACCAGAAACCGGGGCGATTCGACTCTCGGCCGCCCACAGCGGCAACAACGTGCTGATTTCCGTCGCCGATGATGGGGGCGGCATTCCGGTCGAAAAGGTGCGACGGCGAATTGTGGAACGTGGGTTGGTCGCGGAATCGGTCGCCGAAGGGCTTTCGGAACGTGAGGTCGTCGATTTCATCTGGCACCCCGGGTTCAGCACGGCCGATGCCGTGTCCGATATTTCAGGCCGTGGCGTCGGGATGGATATCGTCAAAACCCGTATCGCTGAGTTGAACGGCACGATTGAGATTGAGCACGTCGCCGGGGCCGGCACCACGTTTACCATCCGGTTGCCTTTGACGCTGGCGATCATTCACAGTCTGTTGTTTCGACTGCGCCATGGTGTGTTCGCCGTGCCGATCGACAACGTTCGTGAAATCGTCTCGGTTCCCGTGAAGCAGGTGGTTTCGATTCATGGCCGCCAGACCTTTGAGGTTCGGGGCGAGTTCATTCCGCTGGTGGACATCGACGAGATTTTTGACTGGCATAAGACTCAATATCAGTATCCGGGTTCGGTCTCGCGGACCGCAGAGTCGGTCGGTGACCGCTGGAATGTCGTCATCCTGCAGTCGTCGGAAAAAACAATGGGACTGAAAGTCAACGAATTGCAGGGCGGACAGGATATTGTGATCAAATCGCTCGCTGAGAATTTCGTCCATATTCGCGGCTTGTCGGGTGCGAGCATTCTGGGAGATGGATCGGTCTGCCTGCTGCTGGATGTGGCGGCGGCCATTGCCCTGGCGGCGGGGCGCGGCAAGAAGAATCGCGAGGAATGAGGCACCGATGCTGAACGATCAACAACTCGCCGCGCTGACCAAGCTGTTCGCACACGGATCCACAGATGCCTCTGCCGCGCTGTCGCGCTGGCTGGGACGGCCGGCACAGATCAAGATCTCGCGGATCGAAGAAGTGGCTCTCGCAACCGCCGCGGAAGTGTTAGGCGACCCGGAGTTGCCGGTCTGTTTTTGCGCCATGTCATTACAGGGAGCCCTGACAGGCGAGTTGATCCTGGCGATGAACGATGCCAGCGGACAGGCGCTGGCGGATTTGCTGCTGAGTCGGCCGTTGGGCACGTCGCGGACCTGGGGCGAGGTCGAGATTTCGGCCGCCCTGGAAACCGCGAATATCATTGGCTGTGCGTATCTCAATGCACTGGCCCAGATGCTGCCGGACGGAACCGAACTGTTGCCCACGCCCCCCCGTTTTGCCCGCGACTTCGCCGAATCGCTGATGGAATTCGCGCTCATGAACCAGGCGGCTGTTTCCGACACCGTCTTCCTGACGCAGACCGAATTTCAGATTGCTGAGTCGCCGGTCGATTGTCATCTGCTGCTGGTGCCCGATCCGGAGAGTGTGACCGTCTTGCAGGGGTTGCTCGCGAAATGACAGCCGACTCGCGATCGACGTCGCTGCCGATGGGTCAGATTGCTGTCGCACAGCAACAGGGCGTGCTGCGCACGCTGCTCGGTTCGTGCCTGGGGGTAGCGTTGTACGATCGAAAGCTGAAACTGGCGGCGCTGGCGCACATCGTCTTGCCGCAGTCGAGCGGACCGGGACATCCACCCGGAAAATTCGCCGATACGGCGATTCCCGAGATGATCCGCTGCATGCAGGAGCGGGCGGCCGCCGAAACTTTGAGGCTGAGTGCCAAGATTGCCGGGGGCGCGAACATGTTCGGCAGCACCGATTCCCGCAATACTATTGGGGTCTTGAATATCGAGGCCGTGGAGCAGATTCTCGGCAATTTGCGGATTCCGGTCATTGGTCGGCATTGCGGCGGTGAACAGGGCCGACGGATGATGCTGGATGTGGCGAACGGCATGGTCACAATTGACATGGTTGGTGCCGAGACTTTCACCATTTGAGGGGGCGAACATGCCGAAACGCGTACTGGTCATCGACGACGCACTCATCATGCGGATGCGCATCAAAGAGATTGCGCTCGAATCGGGCTGGGAAATCGCCGGCGAAGCCACCAATGGCGAGCAGGGCCTGGCATTGTATCAGGAACTTCGTCCCGACCTGGTGACCCTCGACATCGTGATGCCGAAGATGGATGGCGTCGCCGCACTGCGGCAGATTCGTGAACTCGATCCCGCGGCGAAAGTGGTGATGGTCAGCGCGGTCGATCAGAAGGGGAAACTGGCGGAATGCATCCGACTGGGAGCGATGGACTTTATCGTCAAACCCTTTGACAAGGCCCGCCTGCAGGGATTTTTCGTGAAGTACGGGCGCGACGCCGATTCGGCGGCGACCGCCCGGATCCGCGAGGCGAACGCGCGTGAGGAGCAGGCAACGTGAATCCCGATGTGTTGCGGATTGTGGTTGTCGATGACTCGGCGCTGTATCGGCAGTTGATTCAGAATGTGCTCCGCGAAGTTCCCTTTGTGCAGGTCGTGGGCATGGCGCGCAGCGGGGCCGAGGCGCTCGCCCAGGTGGACGATCTCGCTCCGGATCTGCTGACGCTCGATGTCCGCATGCCGGAGGGAGACGGTATCCAGGTCTTGCAGGAGTTGAAAAAACGCCGCAGTAAGACCAAGGCGATCATGGTCAGCAGTCTGACCGCCAACGGCGCGCAGGTCACGATGGATGCCCTGCTGGAAGGGGCCTTCGATTTCATTCTGAAACCGGGCAGTCCCGACGCCGCGGCCAATCGCCAGGCTCTGCTGGCGGCGTTGAGCGATAAGATCAATACCTACCGCGACAGTCAGATTCGGCGTGTGGCCGTGCGGCGGTCGATGATTGCGCCACGACCGCCGGGCGAAGCCAGGCCGGCGGCGGTGCGGAAACCGACATCAGGCTGCGACGTGGTGGTGATTGGGACATCCACCGGTGGGCCGGTGGCTTTGCGGGAAGTGCTGAGCCATCTGCCGGGGGAACTGCCGATTCCGGTCTTGATTGTGCAGCACATGCCTCCGCAATACACGCATTCATTGGCCCAGCGTTTGAACGAGAATTCGCCCCTGGAAGTGGTCGAGGCGTGTGACGGCATGACCCTGGAACCGGGTTGGGCGTTTCTCGCGCCGGGGGGCCGCCAGATGAAGGTGACCCCGCGCCGGCCCCGCAGCAAGATTCAGATCACCGATGATCCCCCGGAACACAGCGTCCGGCCGTCGGTCGATTACCTGTTTCGTTCGGTCGCCGAAGTTTTTGGTGGGCGCGTGCTGGCGGTCGTGATGACGGGCATGGGACGCGACGGGACGGAAGGCTGCCGCCTGCTCAAGGCCCAGGGAGCGACTGTGTTCGCCCAGCATCCGGAAGGCTGCGTCGTGTACGGCATGCCCAAGGCTGTCGCGGACGAAGACCTGGCTGACCGCATCCTGCCTCTGACCGAACTGGCGGCCGCCATTACGCAGCACGTCGTACCCGTCTCTTCACCAAGGCACGATTCATGAATCCGGTACGACCCAGTACAGAAACGCCCGATCAGCGATCGCTGGTCGCGCTGATCGCGGAAGACAGCCGGATTCAGGCCAAGATCCTGGAACACCGGCTGCAGCAGGCCGGATACACCGTGCAGGTGGCCCACGATGGCGCGGCGGCTCTCGAGATGGCCCGTCGGCACAAGCCCGACGTGATTATCTCGGACATCGAAATGCCGCGCATGACCGGCTACGAATTCTGCCGAGGGGTTAAGCAAGACCCGAACCTGCGCGATGTCCCCGTCATTTTGTTGTCCACCCTGTCGGAAGCCGTGGACATCATCAAGGGGCTCGATGCGGGGGCCGACAACTATGTGACGAAGCCCTATGATCCGAACTATCTGCTGGCGCGCGTGCAGTCGCTGCTCGCGGAGCCGGTCTCGGAAGCCGACCCGGGGGCAGAAACCGAGCTGGCAGTGACGCTGGGGGGGCAGACCTATCACGTCAAATCGGGCCGACGGCAGGTGTTGAATCTGCTGGTCTCGACGTTCGAAAACGCCGTCGAGAAAAACCGCGAGTTGCATCGGTTGAATGAACAACTGACTCTCGCCAAAGAGAAACTGCAATTGTGGAATGCCGAACTGGCGACGCTGAACGACAAGCTCGATTCGGCGAATCAGCGGATGCGACACAGTCTGCAGGCAGCTGCACGTGTGCAGCAATCGCTGCTGCCGGCCGCCGCGCTCGATCTGCCGGCCGTGCGATTCGCCTGGAAATATACCCCCTGCGACGAACTGGCCGGGGATTTTCTCAATTATTTTTCGCTCGATGAAAAACACGTGGCCATGTTCGTCGTGGACGTGAGCGGGCATGGTGCCGCCTCGGCCCTGCTGGCTGTGGCGATTGGGCGGTTACTGACTTCGCATGCGTCGTCATCGTCGCTGCTGGTGCACCGGGCATCGGAGACGGCGCCGCTGGAAATCACGCCGCCGCGGGAAGTCGCGGCGGAATTGAATCGCCGGTTTCCGATGGAGTCACAGAACGGTCTGTATTTCACGATCGCCTATGGGATCTTGAACGTGGAAACACGCGAGTTCCGGTATGTTGTCGCGGGGCATCCGCCGCTGGTCTATGTCCCGCAGGGGGGATCGCCCCAGATGATTCCGGGAGATGGATTTGCCATCGGGATGATTGACGGCATCGACTACGACGAACATTCTCTTACGCTGCAGCCCGGTGACCGCCTCTATTTTTATTCCGATGGCGTCCCGGAAGCGATGAGCGAAAAGCTGGATCTCTTCACCGACGACCGCATGCTGGGAGTGCTGGCTGAATCGGGATCCGCTCCTCTGGCCACGACTGTCGAGAGCCTCTTCGAAGCGGTCCGCACGTGGTGCTCTCCGGTCGGCCCCAAAGATGATGTGTCGATTCTCTCGTGCGAAATCATGGCCCCCGAGTCACAGTCGCCCACGGTGTCGTTGCAGCAAAATCGTCTGTTCGCGGAATAGCCGGGGAACCGTGGAGCACGGCTCGCGTGCCGTGACTCGACCTGGACAGCCGTACTCGCGGCGCGCTGATTCGGCGGAGCGAGCGAGTCTTTACTGAATCAATGCCTGACGTCGTTTCAGTTCGGCAACGAGGTTCGCCCAACGTCGTGCTTGTCGCGAATCGGTAATTCGGGCGTGGATTTGTTGGGCCTCTGTGACTTGTTTCGCCAGGTCGTGCGGGTCCTGGGTGGTGTGGCTGACGAGTTCGAAATATCGCCTCGACAGCCGGGGACCACCGTACAAAGGCGCCAGTTCCTGATCGACCCACGTGGCGAATTCGAGTTGGGGATTCCAGGTGAAGGCCTCGAAGGCCAGGTAGTTCAGTTCATTTTGCGGGCTGGCAATCCCGATCTGGCCGACGATTTGCAATCCTTCCGACTGATCGGCATGGGCCCGCCGGCAGGTCTGTTGGATCAAATCGCAGATCAATGAGTAGGTCCCCCCAAAGGCTACCGCCGACTGGGCCGATTCGCCCCACCATTGGCGTTTGACATCCCAATGGCTTCCTTGATGCAAAAAGCCGACCGAGTGTTTCGTCCCCGGCGGCGGGTGCAGGCTGAGCGGCCAGGAGCCGGCGGGATTCAAGAGCGGATCGGCGATCATTTTGGTGTAGGTCCATTGCGTAATCGCCGGCTCGGGATACTGCGCGAGAAACCTGGGTGGACAGCTCGCCATGTCGGCGTGGTACCCGTCGTAGCAGGCATATGTGTACCACAGATCGGGATTGATCTTGAGACCGACCTCGATGACAGGGACCTGTGTCACCATCATATCCCAGTGGTAATTGCGATCGTTTTCCGGCCGCGCTCGCTGCTGTTGGCAGCGGGGACAGTGGCATTGGAAAAAGTCGCCATGCTCCAGATTCACGCCCCCCCAGATCCTTGAGGGTCGTGAAATACCACTCGGCACCGTCCCGGAGCCACTGCTGAAAGACCGGGTCGCTGGGACAGGGCGTACCGGCCATGTCGGTGCCATCGGCCTGCAGCATCAACCGTACCTCCCGATGGGTGGACAGGAAGGTGTGAATATTGAAGGGGTGGTTGCCCCCAAAATAGAAGCCGCCATATCCCATCGTGCCAATCCCCGGCAGGATCTTCACCCCGTGGGCTTTGGCGTATTTGCTGACAGCTTGAGCTGAATCCAGGCCTCCATGGGCGTCGTTGATGAACCCCCACACGATCAGGCCGTTGAGTTTGTGATCGGCCTGGAAATCGACAATTCTCTGAAAGGTATCGACGAAACCCGTCGGCTGGGCGAGATAGGGTTCCAGCGTGCCGTTGGTATCCACGTGCTTTGTCTGATGGACTCGGAGCAGATCCTCATCCCAATTCGTACAGTGAGTCCAGTTCCAGAACATGCGTTTGGAAAATGCCGGCGCTTTCACCACCCACAACGGCTTCTGGGGCACAATCAACTTGCCATACAGAGCACAGTGATAATGCCATAACTCACCGACACCGTATCGCAACCCGTCCCGGTCGGCACCGATCACGACCACGTGCGTCGTCTGCGGAGCGGTGGAGATCAGAAAGCCCTGGGGTTTGAGTTCCGTCGTCTGAGTTGCGGCTGGCAGATACTGCTGCACTTCGGAACGCGATTTCTGCGTGCAGAGCACGAATTGGAGGTCTCCGGCCTCGAACGGTTGCCCCGGACTCACGATTGGGAAGGTCTGTCCCGCATCCTGGAGCAGCAGCGTCTTCAGCCTCTGGGCCGCCGGGATGGCATCCGCGGCGGCGATGATGACCCCGCGCTGGGGCACGGCGGACTGCGCCAGTGCCGGATCGTCCGCGCCGAACGCCGACGTCGGAAACAGGCCTCCGATCAAGGGAATGCACAGCAGCAGCCGTCGGATACTTCGTATGATTCCCGTAACCATGGGTCGGTTCCCCTCTGCCTTGCGAAAACTCTGCCCTCTGCGGTGCCTGGTCCGTGGCGCGGCAGTCGTCACCCCGTTTATACCCGATCGGGCCGCGAGAATGAACGGGGGCAGTTGTGACAGCCGACTTGGGAAATGGTTGTCGAACAGACTGTTTGTCGCCTGGCGATCAGGTGGCGAAACAGGCCCCCTTTGGCGGGTTCAGAAGTGGATCTGCACGACATACAGGCAGAGCGATCTCGTTCGGACTGAATTGCGGCCAAGGCAGGCGACTGGCCGGCAGTGGGACGATCGCCTGGAGATATCGTTTGTCACCCAGCGGAGCACCAGCCATACAATTCCCACGTCCACTTCGCGGATTGGACGATGCGGACCTTCGGGGGCGACGGGGTAGAGACTTGCGCCCTACTGCCCGCACCCCGTCGTAAAGTGGGAGACGCCAGGGAGCCACAGGGCTCGGCCGTGTACGGCGGTTGGCGCGTGTCAGCCGGCCGGGTGGCGTACTTTTCCGAGGGGCCCGAAGAGAATTCCCGGATACCCCGGCACCTGGGCCATGTATTCGCGGTAAGGGGTGCCGATGTAGTGCAGCAGGCGGCGATCTTTCAGGTAGCTGCCGATGAAGACATAAACCGTCCAGACCACGGTCAGCACGGCACGGTCGGTCGTCATCACAGGCGTGAACCAGATCAGTCCCAGAAAACTCAAATAGGCTGGGTGTCGCAGAATGCGAAACAGGCTGCGCGGCCGGAAGGGCCGGGACGGAATCGGTTGTCCGCGGAGCCAGTGCCACCATGGCGTCAGACCGGTCTGGAAGCCAATGCCGTTCAGATAGAAACTGTAGAACAGGCCGACCCACGAGCCAAGGAACGCCAGGTCGATTGCCTGCTTCGCTAATCCGTCAAACTGCCACAGCACGTCTGATGTGGTCTGCCAGAACGCAATCGTCAGCCCGAGGCCGATGGTGGTCATCAGGCAGTAGAAGAGTCCATAAAACCCCGGTGAAATCCAGGTGCTCAAGCGTTCGCGAATCGTCGGATACAGCAGCAGGCTGTGGACCACGACAAATTGCAGCGCGAGACCGGCGTCGAGCCACAGACCGGTCGTGTTGTTGCCGATCTGGCCCCCTTTCAGAAACCAGTACAAGTACCAGACCATCAGGGCGAAGACGCCATGCACGGCCAGTCCCGCCAGGACGCCCGGTACTCGACGGAGGTCGAACAAGGGCGATTTGGCGGTCAGCGGGGTAGCGGAGCGGTTCATAGCCGGAAGTGGTATCTTATTCTCGGCCGCGTGAGAAGATCGAGTCACCCTAAAATGATCGGGGAACGCGACAAAAAACGCCCCGCGGTCACGGCCGCGTGGCAATGAAACAGCCGTATTTCATGGCCCCCGTCTGGTAAGCCCGCAGCAGGGTCGTGAAGCGATCAAGAAACATGACCGTGTCCTGGTGCAGCAAGCGGGCCAGTCGGCGGACCCCGGTGCGGCGGACACGCTCGGCACATAGCTCCCATGTCCGCGAGACCCGCGCCGTCCAGTCGTGATCTTCGACCAGCGTAAGCCCGGCGTCGGCAAACCAGCCGGCGTAATCATCCCGGCTTCCCAATGACGGACAAAAGAAGCCTTCACAGACATCGTAGACCTGTTTAGTGGCTGATTCGCTTAACGGCGCATCGCCCGCCAGCCAGGCGCAGATCGCCAGGCGTCCGCCGGGTTTCAGCCAGCGGGCCGTCTTTTGAAAAAACGCGGGCTTATCGAACAGGTGTTCGGTGCACTCGATGCTCCACACGATGTCGAAGTGTGCTTCGGGAAACTCGGCCCGCTCGGCGTCCTGGCAACGGAAGTCGGTCGATTTGCGGACACCCGCCCAGAAGGCTGCCTGTCGGGCCCACATCCGTTGAAACGGACTGAGCGTGATGCCCGTGACCTGGCAATCGAGCGTGCGGGCCAGGTGAATCGACGAGCCTCCCATGCCACAGCCCACATCGAGGACCACATCGTGCGGCCGGATAACGGCCAGTTGCGCGAGCGTTTCAGTCAAACGCACGGCGGCCGCGGTCGCCGAGAGTGTCGCGGTATCGGCCTGACCGTTGGCATCCAGATCCCACAGTCCATGGTGAATGTGGCGACCCCACAGCAGGCGGTAGAACAAGGTCGTCAGATCGTAGTGCAGCCGAATATCGGGTTTCTGGACCGTCGTGCAGGAAATCATGCGTCACGCTTCAGGAGGCCATTCGTGAAAGACTCGGGCCAGAGAGAAACGATCTCGCTGGCGGCGGGCCCCTGCGGAACGGCGTGAATCGAATTACGACTTCAGAGCACAGGCTGGTGCCGAGTGCGCAAGTCGCCAGACGTGGCGGTCCGCCATCGCGAAGGTTGGCGACACGCAGTATAACCCACAGACGCGTGTCTGACAGGCTGTGCCGAATCGTCGGGAGTGGGGATTTCCCGGACTGCAACTGCCACCCAGGTCGATTCCGGGCTCTCCAGTCGCCCCATCTCAGGATTGAAATTCTTCGCGATCAAAAAGATCACCAGAATCAGCAGCCAGATGATTCCCAGGCCATGCCAGAACCAGGTGCAGACCGTCACCCCCCACCAGTACTCGTGGTCATACCGATCGGCCAGTGCGCTGAGCGTGACCCAGACCAGAAACATCTGTGCCAGCACAAAGTGCATGGCATGCACGGCCGAGAGCATTGTCAGAAACGCGTTTGCCCCCGTTTGTGCCGCCTCGGCGGCCTGGTTGCCTATCATGCACGACAGGCCATAGCTTTGAATGCCCACAAACAACGTCCCGGCGACCAGCGCCAGCAGCAGGCACCGGCGAAAGGGACGCTGCTTTTCGCGCTTCACGTAAGATTGCGCCCGCTGCAGCCAGTAACTGCCCAGAGCCAGGAGCACGGTGGTTCCCCAGAACACGCCGGGAAACACGATCTCGCCAGGCTCCGAGTGAAACGGAATCCAACGGGTCATCACCGCGGCCAGGATGCCGGCGACGGTATAGACGGCAATCAGGGTGCCGATATACCGCAGCGTCACTCGCCCGGCCGTGGTGGGACGGAACAGTGTCTGGTGTTGAGGCATACGCTCCGCGCCTCTGGTCACAAGCGACCGAAATTGAATTAACTGCAAAACACGGTCTGATCGCGATCTGGGCCGATCGACACAATTTCGACCGGTTTGCCAATCAGTTCGGACAGTGAGTCGATATACGCCCGCGCCGCGGCGGGGAAGTCAGCCAGTTTCCGCACGCCCGAAATATCGCGCTTCCAGCCAGGCAACTTGCGAAACACCGGCTTCGCCCGCGCGAGAGCGGCAACGTGCGACGGAAAGTCCTTGGTGACGCAACCGTCGATTTCGTAGGCGGTGCAGATCTGAATCTCATCCAACTGGCTCAAGACGTCGAGTAGCATCACCGACAGGCAATCGACGCCGCTGATTCGCGCGCCGTAACCGGCCGCGACGGCATCAAACCAGCCGCAGCGACGCGGTCGGCCGGTAACCGTCCCGTATTCGCGCCCCACATCGCGGATGTGCTGACCAATTTCGTTGTTCAATTCGGTCGGGAACGGGCCGCCTCCAACCCGCGTGGTATAGGCTTTGACCACGCCGATCATCTTGGAGATGTGCCGTTCGGGGACACCACTGCCCGAATGAATGCCGCAGCCGGAACTGCTGGAACTGGTCACGTACGGGAACGTGCCATGGTCGAGATCGAGCAGGCTGCCCTGCGCCCCCTCGAACAACAGCCGTTTCTTTTCGGCGATCACTTTGTGCAGAAACGCCGTTGTGTCGGTGACGTGCTCGCGCAGTTGCTCGGCGTAGCCGAGGTATTCCTCGGCGATCTGGCCGGCATCGAGCGGCTGGAACGCCGGCGACAACGCCTTGAGGATCGTGTTCTTCTGAGTCACGATTTCATCAAGCCGTGCGCGAAACTGATCGGGGAAATACAAATCGCCGATGCGTATCGCATGCGAACGCGAGGCCTTATCGCGGTAGCAGGTTCCGATGCCGCGGCGGGTGGTGCCGATGGCGTTGACGCCGCGACTGTCTTCAAGCACGGCTTCTTCGGCGATGTGATACGGGAAGATGACGTGGGCGCGGTCACTGATCAGCAGGTTTTTGCCGACAGGGATATTGCGGGCCCGCAATTGCGAGATTTCCCCCAGCAGGGCCGCGGGATTGATGACGACCCCGGTGGCGATGACCGAGGTGATGGACGGTCGCAAGGTTCCGACGGGCAGCAGCGACAATTTGTAAGTCTGACCATCAAACGCGACGGTATGACCGGCGTTGTTGCCCCCCTGATAGCGCACGACGACGTCGTGCCGGTCGGTGAGTAAATCGACGATCTTTCCCTTCGCTTCGTCGCCCCATTGGAGCCCAATGACAGCCGTTGATGACACGAGTTCTGCTTCCGTTCTGATGAAAATTGACAAAGGGGCCAGTGTAGCAAACTGTCCCGGCAATTGTGAAACGAGCCACGGGAGGGTGCGGTGTGGGTGGGCTACCCGATGGGCCGGGCGCTGCTGTTGCCGCGCAAGTTTTTTTTCTGGACGGGCACTCGGTTTGTGAAGGCAGTGCGGGTCAAGGACTCGCGCTCTCTGGTGGTTGGCGGAGTTGAAGGTCTGAGACAACAGGGGCCCAAGCGACTGTTGTTGTGCCGGTCTTGAGCCGCTGTGTGACCTGTGGGCACCGTGTTCTGAATCCTGACGATAAAGTCAGCATTTTCGTTGCCTTCGCAGCCTGTGGCTCTGGGGGATTTCATCGAAATTTCGCGCGTTTACACTTGCGAAATGGAAAACGGCGCTCCATCATAGAGGCCGTCAACCGTAGCCGGGCAAAGTTTTTCCGGTCTCCACAGCCCAAACGGTTCACCGCCTCTCTCCCTCGGATCCTCCTGTTTAGTGAAGACAGCTCCCCGAAGAGTTCCGGTGATCGGTCTGGTCGGTGGCGTCGGCTCGGGAAAAAGTTCCCTCGCCCGGCTGCTGCGAGATAAACACCCCATTCAAATCGTCGAAGGTGATCCTGCCGGTCACCAGGTCTTAACCGAACCGGCCATCAAGAACCGTTTGCGTGCGGCGTTTGGCGCCGGCATCTTCACACCTCAAAATGAAGTTGACCGACGCCAGGTCGGACAGTTGGTTTTCGGAACTCATCCGGACCAGGTGGCCGCCCGGAAGAAGCTCGAAAGTATTGTCCACCCCCGAATATCCGAGATTTTGTCACAGCAGGTCGAACAGGCCCGGCAGCAACCCGGCACCCAGGCGGTCATTCTGGATGCCGCTTTGATGCTGGAAACCGGCTGGCGCGATCTGTGCGATGAATTAGTGTTTGTTGATGTGCCTCTCGAACAAAGAGTCCATCGAGTTCGAGAAAATCGCGGCTGGAATCGCGAGCAACTGCAACTTCGAGAAGAAAGCCAGTTTCCACTGGAACGTAAGCGCAGGGAGGCGGATGATGTTGTGGATAATTCGGGCGATATCGCCCGGGCGTTATCGCAATTGGAGCAGATTTTTCAGCGGCTGACGGGCCCCGCTTCCCGTTGATTCGCTGTCGCGTGCTGCATTTAATGTTGTGTTCGGCCAGATGTCCCACCTGTAAACCTGTCAAAACCTGTCGTTGCGTTCCCAACCCGCTCGAAGCTGCGTCCTCTCGTCCGGCATTCGCCACACTTCCGTTCCCGTCTTGCGTTGTTTAAGGCCTTGTGATGAATAAGCCACTCAAACCCCGCCCGAAAGTCGATCCGGCCCCGGAAATCGGCAACTCGCTGGATGCCGATGTCCCTGCGTCCGTGAGGCCGGTTCAGGCGGCCGAACCGCGCTCTGGCAATGTCGCGATTCCCGCCGACGAACTGCCTTACGAATTCGACAACGAAGAGGAAGACGATGTCGGCCCCACCGGCCCGTTGTCGCCCGACGAACGCTACGAAGAAATCAAGCGCGGCGAAATTCATATCGCCGAGTTGCAGCGCATGACCATGCAGCAACTCTTGGCCCAGGCCCGCAAAGAGGGGCTCACCGATTACACGGGTCTGAAGAAACAGGATCTGATTTTCAAGATCCTCAAGGAACGGACCAAACTCAATGGCCTGATGTTCGGTGACGGCACGCTCGAGATTCTGCCCGACGGTTTCGGATTTCTGCGCAGCCCCGATTACCACTACCTCCCCTGCCCCGACGATATTTATGTCTCCCCCAGCCAGATTCGCCGGTTCGGTCTGCGGACCGGGGCGACCGTCGCCGGGCAGATTCGGCCGCCCAAAGAAAACGAACGCTATTTCGCGCTGTTGCGGGTCGAAGCCATCAACGGCCAGGATCCCAACGTGCTCGCCGAGAAAGTTCCGTTCGACGAACTGACTCCGCTGCACCCCGACAAACGGCTGAAACTTGAAGCCGGCCCCGAACTGTTTGCCACACGCATTGTCGACATGATCGCTCCCATCGGCATGGGGCAGCGCGGTTTGATCGTATCGCCGCCGCGTGCCGGTAAGACGATTCTGCTGCAGCAACTGGCCAAGGCGGTGCTTAAGAATCATCCGGATGCCTACGTCATCATGCTGTTGATCGACGAACGGCCCGAAGAAGTCACCGAAATGGAACGCCACGTGAAAGGCGTCAACTGCGAAGTCATCAGCAGTACGTTCGATGAGCCTTCGAGCCGGCATATTCAAGTGTCGGAAATGGTCATCGAAAAGGCCAAACGCATGGTCGAGTATGGTCACGACGTGGTGATCTTCCTCGATTCGATTACTCGCCTGGCCCGTGCCTGGAACACCGAAGTGCCCCACTCGGGCAAGATTCTCTCGGGTGGTGTCGATGCTAATGCATTGCAGCATCCCAAGCGGTTCTTTGGCGCGGCCCGGAATGTCGAAGAAGGGGGCAGCCTGACAATTGTGGCCACCGCCCTGATCGACACTGGCAGCCGGATGGACGAAGTCATCTTCGAAGAGTTCAAGGGAACCGGCAACACCGAAGTCCACCTCGACCGCCGCATGGTCGAAAAACGGGTTTGGCCGGCCATCGATGTCAACAAGTCTGGCACCCGCCGCGAAGAGTTGCTCATCGAAGAAGAAGAACTGCGTCGCGTCTGGATCCTCCGCCGGGTCGTCCACGACATGAACCCCGTCGAAGCGATGGAGTTGATTGTCAAGCAGATGCGTCGCACGAAAACCAACTCAGAATTTCTGCACAGCATGAACATGTAGCTGGGCCCCGGTCACCGGCTGCGGGGGCCTGTTTCCCAGGTGCCCGGCCGTCTCGTTTCCGCTCATTCATGCCCCCGACAGATACAGAGAGAATTTCGTAATGAAAATCATTGAAGGCCAACTCATCGCCGGGGACGATCACTACGCGATCGTCGTGGCCCGTTTTAACGACCTGATCACGCGCCGACTGCTGGATGGGGCCCTAGACGCCCTGCACCGGCATGGTGTGGGCGAAGATCACCTGACAGTCGTGTGGGTTCCCGGATCGTTTGAACTGCCGATCGTCGCCCAGAAACTCGTCTGTTCTAAAAAATTCGCGGCGGTCATTTGCCTGGGGGCAGTGATCCAGGGCGAGACCAGCCATCACGAATACATTAACCACCAGATGGCCCAGGGGATCATGCAGACCAGTCTGCAGAGCCAGACCCCCATTTTGTTTGGCGTGCTCACCTGTTCTTCGATGGACCAGGCCCTCGATCGGGCGGGCGGCAAGGCCGGCAATAAAGGGGTGGAAGCGGCTTTGGCGGCGATTGAAACGGTGAACGTGTTGAAAAAACTCTGATGGCCCGTCGGTGCCTGTGGCTTGTGTCTTGCGTCGCAACGACCCGTCACGGTGCTGCAAACTCAGATCTCGATGGCGTGCCCGCCCCCTGCCCCTCGCCTCGTTTCGATACCTGTTCGCCACCGGATCGGAGCCGTTGCCTGCTCGTCTCGCCGCGGTGTGAAACTCAGGCAAGGGGCCGGCGTGGTATGGAAAAAGGTCGAGTCTCCGATTCCCCGCGGCTGCCAATGCGGTTGGTGACCAGCCTGGAAAGCTGACGACTCAAACCGGGGCGCGACGGCTTGTCTGTACTGACGGGCGGCGGTGTGAGACAATGGTGTTTGAAAACGTTGATGTGTTACCTGACAATTTGTCCTTCGTTCGTTTCGCGTGGCAGATGGCCACGCTAAGGCATAAGTGATTCATGGCGTCGCGTCGCAGCAAGGCCCGGGAAACGGCCCTTCAGATGTTGTACCAGCAAGACCTCAACCCGGACATGCCCGATGATACGGTGCGTGAGTTGATCGTCGAGCGTCTCGAGGACGAAGCGCTGGCGCGCTTCGCCTGGAGCCTGTTCAGCGGCGTCATGGAACGACGTCCCGCGCTGGATGACGGCATCGAGGCGGCGGCGCGGAATTGGTCGCTGAAGCGTATGGCCCCCACCGATCGCAATGTGCTGCGCCTGGGGGCGTTTGAACTGCTGCACACCGACACCCCCCCCAGGGTCATCATCGACGAGTGCCTGGAACTGGCGAAACGGTATGGCACCGCCCAGAGCCCGCCGTTCGTGAACGGAATTCTCGACCGCCTGATTCCGGGTGGAGGTCGGCAGCAGGAACCATTGCCCGCTCCGCCCGACGCGGCCGCGGATGTGGTGTCTGAGCCGGTGCCCGAGAATGCCCCCCCGGCACCCTCCCCGCCCTCTGTATTGCCGGCGGATTCGTCGGCAGATTTGTCAGTGGAATGACCCTCGGATACGTCAGCGAACTCCGCCAGTGGATGAGCAGGGATGGTGAGTCGAGTCGGCTTGAGACGGTGCCGATTGCAGCCCATGCTGGATTTCACAAACCCTCCGCTCCCAGGCATCTTTCATTCCCGGCCGCTTCCGCCTCGAAAATAAAAAGAATTTCGTCCTGAGTCTCTCGACGCAGGCAGAACTTGCCGATATATTACGGGTCCACGCACGACAGTGCTGACAAATCAATCCGGCATGCTCTGCCGAGCATTGATTGGATGACGCGGGGTGGAGCAGCCCGGTAGCTCGCGAGGCTCATAACCTCGAGGTCGTAGGTTCAAATCCTGCCCCCGCCACTCAATTGACGGTCGCGAAAGTCGCTGACCGTCACTTCGAACAAAAGGCCGCCATCTTCGGATGGCGGCCTTTTTTCATGCTGTGGGACAAGTTTGAAACTTGTCGGGCCGCTCACCTCGGAGTGCCCAGCGGAAACGGCTGAGTCTGCTGGCTGACAACCGCGGCATTCCCACAGGCGGGGCATCGCTGACAAGTTGGAAACTTATCCCACGCAGGGCTCCTGGCTGTCATTCGGTCGCCATGTTGCTCCTGGAGAATGTGCGCTGCCGGTCTGCTCGAATGGTTCGAGCATTTCCCGGTGGCCTGGCTCGGGAGCGAGCCTTGTTCCGTGGAGCTAAGAGTGGATGACAGCAGACGGGCTCAAAAGTCCATTGAAAACTGGGGCCATCGATTCCCACCGCAGCAACGGCCGCTCTGTAACCCGAAACGACTCCTGGGCACCGCGCACTTCCTGCCCGCCGGGCGCTTTTTACGTGACGTGAGGCGCCGCAGAGAGTTCGATTATGTCGCTTCCCCATTTCTGCAAAAGACTGCGACTCCATCGATCAACACATCGTCGGGCCATTGAGGTTTCGCTGATCGATGCTTCAATTCGCCGTTGCAGAGCCAGGCAATGAGGACCGATGTATGAATCACGTGCTGCCATTTGTCGGTACAGTCCCAGTCTCCAGCGATGTGCCCGAGAGCTTCGGGCAGCGATTTGGGCGACGCCGTCCGGAATGGTCGAATGACATCGACTGATCCGACCTCGGCGAACTTGACGGTCTGACGCATGTCGGGCAGGAAGCGGCCGGCCCAGACTTCAGGATCGTTGGCGCACGACTTCCGCAGACGAGAGTCGAGTGGAATCGCGACGCACAACGGCTGACGTCGAAAATAAACTTCATTACGCTGTCGGCTCGAAAGACGGTAAATGGGATATTTCATCGTCACGTCTACTTTTGTCCGAATGAATTCAAGGGGACACCGGGGTTCTTGCAAGATTGGAGGATATGCAGATTCTCCCGGTCTTTCCATCGCGGAATTGACCATACCTCGACATGTGCCACCCGGCTTGTTCGTATCCAGGGGGCGCGCTATGCCGAGTCGCGGCCGAACGCTGGGAATTTCGCAGGCAGGCCCCGGTCCGCTTCGCAATTGCGCGCGGTATGGCTGTGGCAATCCGCGCACAAGGGGAAAGCCACCCACCGTGTTGACGTCGCCCAAGCCATGAACCTTGAATGCCCCGACTCAACTACAGCCGGGACATCTTCAGCCCAGGATCCGCGCCGCCCCGGCAGCCACTGGTCTAAGTCGCTGGTGGCTGTGCCACGGCGGGCTCCAGCGACGACAGTGGTGAGGGGTCAGACTCGACCAGCCCTGTTTCGAGCCTGTCACCGAAAGTCGATCGCAGTTTTTGCAGTCTCCGGACAGCGCTCCCGGCGCGTGAGATGGGTGGACTGATTCGCTGACCCATTCGGGATATCGCCCGCGCTCAGCCTAACGCGCCGCCGTTCAAGGCCTCCACTCCCCCGACACCGGCCGATACGCCCAACCATAACTGAGACCGCGCTCGTTTCCAGCGTGCCTAAATCGCCCACAAATCGCTAACAGGTGGCCGACCCCTTCTTCGATGCGCGGTGTCATGGTGTTCGGGGCGCACGGTCAGAGCCTGGGGCGTCGCCGAGCACGGGTGTCGTATTTTTAATGAGACCCGAATGTCAGATCCAGAACCTCAGCCGGACGTATTCGCGGCAGCGAGATTTGGCTGGACAGCTTAAAGATCTGATTCTGTAGCTGGCCTGCCACGAGTGCGGGACGTAGATCTGCCGGGAAAAGGGGATCGAATATGCCGGCCGGCAACTGGTGCATTTGAACATCTTGACGCCGCAGCGGTACATGCATCTGGACGATTCGGAGTTGGCGGACGCCCAGGATCTGGTGTAAACTTCCGGGCAGAAGACGTCCAAATTACCTGACCCAGACTTTTTACCGCCGCAACGCAACGTCGGTTCTGCTGCAATGCGACAATACTGTGAACGGCACGAAGGCGAAGTTTGCTGTAATCAGGGGCGTAATTGCGCTCGTCGTGATTCTCGCATCGGCGATTGGCACATTCTTGGGATTTCGGTCGCCGACTTCGGTGACGCAGACGCAATCGTTGCCAATCGTTGATTCAGATGGGCAAATTGGTGTTGTTCTGTGTCGATTGAATTTCCACAAAGAAAATGGTCGGACGTGGCGTTATGCAGTCGTGACCTACGGTCGCGATGCACAATAGAAGCCATGGCCGGGATCGTCTCGCATGTTCGTTGACAACGCGACCGTCGTGATTCCTCCGCCGCGAAATGCGGTGTGGGTCATCAGTCCAAATGAACAGCTTCATCGGCTCGATCTGTCATATGCAGGCCTGTCTCAGGCTGCGGATGAGTGACAGAATCAAAGTTTCATCAGTAGTACGTTCTGGAAAGACCGGATGAAACCACAATTGGAGAAAGACCGCCGGCAGAACAAATGACCTCCGCATCCGTGGAGCCAGCGCAACTGCTTGTTCACAAGTTGCCCTGACAGACAGCATGTTCCTTTGCTCGAGTGTAACCAAACTCTATCGGAGAATTACGATGAGGATGCTTGCTTTACTCGCGATGGCCATTGTAACGACGGCTGCGTTCGCACAGGTGACTACACCGAAAAAACAGACCGTGGCTTCCTCCGAAAAGCTCACAGAACTTCGGAAAGAACGGATCGCCACGCTCAAGGACGCGGCAGACGTTAGCTTCAAATTGGCCCAAAATGCCCGCCTCGAATTCCGAGAGGCGCTGGAAGACCGGATGGCCCTGCTCAATGCGGAACTGGACGCCGCGGAGAATGAGGCGGAACGTGCCGCGCTTCGCAGGCAGACCTTGGATTCGCTGAAAGCGTATGAGGATGTGGCCCGGTCCCTTGTCGAGAGTGCCCGTGGGACCCAGTTGAACATGCTCAGGGTGAAAGCCCGACGGCTGGACGTCGAATTGCAACTGGAACAAGCGAACATGCAGGAGCCCAGGTAAGCGTCATCCGCCAAAGATGACGACTGTTATCGCTGATTCTCGCGATTTCACGCCCAGCAGCGCAACCGCTGCTGCTGCCACGCTGTAACTGCGATCCACATGCGCAACCGCCGTAGAATTTTTTTGACGACACAGCCGCCGAGGCCCCTCGCTCGACGCCCGCCAAACCTCGCCGCGTCCCAATTCGCCTGCCGCTGCCGGTTTTGGATCGTCACGGTTGTTTTCGTGGGACGGGAAACGGGGACAGCCGGCCTTACGGAGCGCGCGCACACAAAGTAGAATTTACACTTGCTGTCGGCCCTATCTGTTTAACCGCTCGTCCGCACTCTTCTCGACAGTCGTTTTGTCTCCATCAGCCTGCGGAAAGGCAATCATGTCTTCGCATCTCTTTTTGCTGCTGGCGGCGTTGACCTTTCCTGGCGAATACCAGATTCGGGGCGTCGTCCGCGGGCCAGACGCTCAACCAGTGACCGGAGCCGATGTCTGGCTCGTGACAACCGGAAATCCGGTGCCGCTCGAGGAACGGGACGCGTTGCATACGACGACGGATCAAGAGGGACGATTCGCACTCCCGTTGCCAGTCCATTCTCCCTACGGACGGAATTTTCAGATCGATGCGTTCGCCTTCAAACCGGGGGTGGGAATTGCGAGTACCTACGTCGACGCCCGTTCTCCTCCGCTGCACACATTGACGCTCCGGCTGAAAGCCTGTGCACCCGACAACGTGACGATCGTGGATCCATCGGGAGCGCCGCTGAAAGATGCTCGCGTCACGGTGAGCAACATGACCGCCCGTTCAGAGAAGTTCATCCAACTCCTGCCGGCCAGTCCCCCTGTGCCATTCCGTAGCCAAACGGACGCTCGCGGGGAAGTGACGCTGGAACTCTTTAAATCGCTCAGTTGGGTCAACCTCGATGTAGAAACACCGCAATTCGGAATTCAAAGGCTGAGTGCCCACGATTCCTTATTAGAATCGCCACTCTCATTGGTGCGCCCCGGAAAAGTGCGGGGACGCCTTGTCGCCGATGATCCGAAATTGCTGGCGGGGGTTCTTGTGAGCTTCCAATCGCAAATGGAGCCGCAGAGCAGACGCCTCGCGGTCTCCGTGAAAGGACGGGCTGATGTTCGTACCGATGCAGAGGGGCGCTTCGAAGTCGCCGCCCTGGTTCCGGGGAACGTGCAAGTCGTTTGGATCGAGCGTGCGACGGGGCCTTCGGTATTTCTGGGAGCCGATGTCCAGGGGAAATTGCAACCAGAGGGAATACTCGACATCGAGATTCCGGTCATTGGTGGCGTGCGTGTTTCGGGCGCGGTCGTCCAGGATGAGAGCGGGGTGCCGTGTCCCGCGATCCCTGTGCACATATCGATCCGCAGTGACGATCGCTACAGTGGTTCCTCGCGCACGGTACTGACCGATCGCGAAGGGCACTATGAGACGTTCATGCCGCCGGCTGCCGGGTACGTGATGTTGGAAGTGGGGCCCCTCCCCGATCCCTGGCTCCCGGCCGATGCCAGCCCGCTGAATCGACGAATCCCTGCAGCGGGAGATGAACTGGCCATGCCTGATTTCATCCTCCAGCGTGGGACCAGCCTGACAGGGAAAGTCATGGACGCCAACGCACGCCCGGTGCCGTATGCCTACGTACAAGCAGCAACGGTTGGCATCGGCAAGAAAAATGTTCGCCGGGTCTTGGTCGAATCGGATGCCAACGGCAGTTTTACCATCGGCCCGATGGACCCCGACCTGGTTGTGGCCATGATGGCGTCGAACGACGATGAGGCGAGTGCCGCGGTTCTTATGGTCGAACCGGGGAAGGCACGCCTGGGAATCGTGTTGCGAATCGAAGCCGCAGCAATGGCCGAGGTCTCAGGACGTCTCGTCGACACCGAGGGACATCCCGTCTCCAGGGATGATATTGTCTTGGATTCGGGAATGGATTCGGGCGAATGGGAGTGCGACGCCGTGCGAGCCCTGCAACCGATTTCGTCGCAATTCGTGACGACCGACGCCCAGGGGAAGTATGCATTTCCCAATCGGATTCCTCGCCTGGGGCGGTACTGGCTGCAGACCTTGTCGATCAACCGATTTGCGCGCAAGCGACTTGTCCTGGAGGGGGGCGACCTTCAAGCTGGCCGGCAAAGTCTGGAAGACATTGTCCTCGAACGGGAGAAGTAAAACGCCCCCCCCGAAGGCCCCGGGGGGACAGGAAATGGCGGCGTTTCCTTGAAATGTCACAACACAAAAAGTCGGTTCTCGCAGCATGTGAGATCGTGCATCTGGACGACTCGAAGTTGGTGGGCACCCAGGATTGTCATAGAATGGCGGGCTGGAAGTGAGTCCTGTACAGCCTGACACGAATCGCCTCAATACTTGCTCATCATGAGCGAATTTCCGCACCCCGCACTCAAGTTTGCCGGACCGCTTACGGAAGTCGCCAAGGGCCGAAACGGCTGTCCGCCTGCCTGGTCTATGCCGATCTCAATCCGATCCGCGCGGGGATTTGCGAGACGCCCGAAGACAGCCTGTACACGTCCGTTTACGAACGGCCGATGGCGCTCCAGGCTCGTGCGCAGGGGGCGGATACTCCCTCTGCAATGCTGCCTTCCGCAGCCACTGCAATCGCAGTGGACATCGCAGGGCAGACGGAGCCCAGAGCCGCTGCGAAAGATACTACCGTCACGACCGCCGTGGCAATGACCGAGATCGTGGCCACGGCTACCGCTTCCCGTAATGCGTGGCTCAGCCCGTTGGAACTGACCGCATTGGAATCGAGCGATCCGATCCCCACCGCCCGGGCTTCCGACCGCGGTTGCCTACCGAAGTCGTTCGCCAAGCACTGGCAACTGCTCGATTGGACGGGCCGGCAATATCGAAATGACAGGCGCGGCGTCATCCCGTCTGCACTGGCACCGATTCTTGAGCGGTTGTCGCTCGGCGGAGAGGGCAGGTTCAAGCTGATTCACGATTTTCGGCGTAAATTCCGCCGCGCCGCGGGGAAACCCGAGTCGCTGACGAAAGAAGCCCAGAAGCAAGGCGGCCGCATGCCCGGACTCAACCACAGCCGGGACATCTTCAGCCCGGGATCCGCACAGTCCCGGCAACCGCCGGTCTAAGTTGCCGGTGACGGTGCCACGGCGGGCCCCAGCCACGACAGCGGCCAC
>JAFEBR010000042.1 GCA_018242565.1 Planctomycetota bacterium
AAGAAGCCGACGTCCTCACGGCCCTCAAAGGCGTCCGCGGCGGACACCAGGTCACCGACCAGAACCCCGAAGAAAAATACCAGGCCCTGCAGAAATACGGCCGCGATCTTGTCGACCTGGCCCGCCAGGGCAAAATCGACCCTGTCATCGGCCGCGATTCTGAGATTCGCCGCGTGATTCAAATTCTCTCCCGTCGGCGGAAGAACAACCCCGTCCTCATCGGCGAAGCCGGTGTTGGCAAGACCGCCATCGTCGAAGGCCTGGCCTTCCGCATCGTCCAGGGAGACGTCCCCCAGAACCTGAAAGACAAAACCGTCATCGCCCTCGATATGGGTGCGCTGATCGCCGGTACGAAGTACCGAGGCGAGTTCGAAGACCGCCTGAAAGCCGTCTTGAAGGAAATCTCGGAAGCCAACGGCCAGATCGTGCTGTTCATCGACGAACTGCACACTGTCGTCGGGGCCGGCGGGGCCGAAGGAGCGGTCGATGCTTCGAACCTGCTGAAACCGGCGTTGGCCCGAGGCGAACTCCACTGCATCGGGGCCACGACTCTCGATGAATACCGCAAGCACATCGAGAAAGATCCGGCCCTCGAACGCCGCTTCCAGCCCATCGTCGTACAGCAACCGACCGTCGAAGACACCATCTCGATTCTCCGTGGCTTGAAAGAACGCTACGAATCGCATCATGGCGTCCGCATTCTCGACGATTCACTGATCGCCGCGGCGACACTGTCCGACCGCTACATCGCCGACCGCTTCCTGCCCGACAAGGCCATCGACCTGGTGGATGAAGCAGCCAGCCGCCTCCGCATGGAAATCGACTCGATGCCCGCCGAAATCGATGAGGCCACGCGGCAACTGACCCGTATGCAGATCGAAGCCACGGCCCTGACACAGGAAACCAGTGCCGACAGCAAAGAGCGTCTGCAGAAACTTCGTCGGGAAATCGCCGACCGTGAAGAAGACGTCAACCGGCTCAAGGCGCAGTGGCAAAGCGAAAAGGAATCTCTGTCAGGCTTGAAACCGCTGCAGTCCGAAATCGAATCGCTGCGAACCGCCTACGATCAGGCGTTCAAAAAGGCGCAACGGACGAATTCCAACGAAGACTATATCACGGCGCACCAGGCCGAGCAGAAACTCAAGGCGGCAGAGCAGAAACTGCGGGACCTCGAACAACGGGCCGCCGAAACCGGCTCGAACGGTCAGCGCATGCTCCGCGAAGAAGTGACCGCCGAAGACATCGCCAAAGTGGTCAGTTCGTGGACGAATATTCCCGTCTCACGAATGCTGCAGGGGGAACGCGACAAACTGCTCAAGATGGAAGAGGCCATCCACGAGCGCATGATCGACCAGGAAGAGGCCGTGCGGGCCGTGTCGAACGCCGTCCGTCGTTCCAGATCAGGTCTGCAGGACCGCAACCGCCCCATCGGTTCGTTCCTGTTCCTGGGCCCCACCGGCGTCGGGAAAACCGAGTTGTGCAAAGCCCTGGCCGAGTTCCTGTTCGATGATGAACGGGCCATGGTCCGCATCGACATGAGCGAATTCATGGAACGCCACTCGGTCGCCCGTCTGGTCGGGGCGCCTCCGGGTTACGTGGGTTACGAAGAAGGAGGCCGGCTGACCGAAGCCGTCCGCCGACAACCGTACTGCGTCCTGTTGCTCGACGAAATCGAAAAGGCCCATCGCGATGTGTTCAACATTCTGCTGCAACTCCTCGACGATGGCCGCCTGACAGACAGCCAGGGGCGCACGGTCAATTTCACCAATTGTATCGTGGTCATGACCTCGAACATTGGCAGTCAGACGATCATCGATCTTTCCGGGAAAGATGACGAGAAGGAAATCTACAATCGCGTCACCGACGCCTTGCGGAAGCACTTCCTGCCGGAGTTTCTCAACCGGATCGATGAAACGATTGTGTTTCATCCGCTCGGCAAGGAAGAACTGCGGGAGATTGTCGACCTGCAACTCCGCCGACTGGAAAAACTGCTCGCAGAGAACAAGTTCACCCTCAAAGTTACCGACACCGCCAAAGACCTGCTCGTCAAGGAAGGTTTTGATCCGATTTACGGCGCTCGACCGTTGAAACGGGTGATTCAGCAACGCCTGCAGAACACGCTGGCGAATGAAATCCTGGCGGGGAACTTCCCCGAAGGGAGTGAGATTCTCATCGACGAGCAACATGGCGAGTTTGTGTGCCTGGCTCAATAACGTATCTCGCCCGGGTTTTGGCTTGAGGCCGTCATGGCCGCGAATTGAACGACAACCTGTCGCACGGAGGCGACGGGTTGTCGTTTTTACTGCGCTTGAAGTTTGCCGCCGGCCCCGACATGCTGTGCGCCTGGACCGGGCCGTTACGCCGGGATTTCCGACTGCTGGCCGGTCCCACCCAGCCCCTGATTTCGTGTCGTTATTAAAGGTCCTGTGCCCGTGCATCCGATTGGAATACGCCTGTTGATCGCCGGGATCGTAATGGTCGTCATGGGGGTCGCCATCGCCCGCACCGGCGCCGCCGTGGGCGACCACCCCGTTGTCAAAGGATCCGTCGTGGGCGCTTTGGGAGCATGCTTCATCATTTCGGGAATTCGCAAATTCCGGACTCCCCCCAGTTAATCGCCCTCCCGGCCTGGCCCGGACAGGTCCGCAAACAGCCCGTTAGACCCCGCGGCTGAGCCCGCCACAGGTCTCCCGCAAACAAATCGCCTGAACCCACGCGGCTCCGACAGACTCTGATCCTCTGGGGCCGCAATTTCCCGACCGCAGCCGGCCCGGCCCCACCCGCCGGAACGATTCCCCCGCGGAACTTCTGCGACAGACTTCGATGCAGCCGTTTCACGCGTTACAATTCGCAGGCGAAAACCAGATTTCTTCCCACGATTGAACCGAATCGACCCGCACCGCGGCGTCTCTGACCCTATGCCCATCGAACTTCCCAAGCAATACGATCCCAAGGACGTCCAACCCCGCTGGATTGAATATTGGCAGCAGCACCACCTGTACGACGCCAACCCCAACCCGGCGAAAAAACCGCATACGATCATGATTCCGCTCCCGAACGTCACGGGGGCGCTCCACATGGGGCACGCCCTGAACGGGACTCTGCAGGATCTGATCACCCGCTGGCGCCGCATGCAGGGCTACGAAGCCCTGTGGATGCCCGGTACCGATCACGCCGGCATCGCCACCCAGGCGGTCGTCGAACGCCGCATGCTCGAAGAAGAAGGCAAAACCCGGCACGACATCGGCCGCGAAGCCCTCGTCAAACGCATCTGGAAGTGGAAAGATGAATACGAAGTCCGCATTCTCAATCAGCTCAAACAACTCGGCGCCAGTTGCGACTGGCGGCGCACCCGCTTCACCCTCGATGAGGTCTGTTCGGTCGCCGTCCGCAAGACGTTTTTCAAGATGTTCCGCGACGGTTTCATCTTCCGCGGCAAACGCCTCGTCAACTGGGATACCTTCCTGCAGACCGCCGTCGCCGATGACGAAGTCTTCCACGAAACCGTAAAGGGGCATTTCTGGACCTTCACCTACCCCGTCGCCGGCACCTCGGAAACGATTTCGTTCTCGACCACCCGCCCGGAAACCATGCTGGGTGATACAGCGGTCGCCGTGCATCCCGCCGACGAGCGCTACACGCACCTCGTCGGCAAAAAAGTCCGCCTGCCCCTCGACGGTCGCGAGATTCCCATCATCGCCGATGCGATTCTCGTCGACCGTAACCTGGGCACCGGCGTCGTGAAGGTCACCCCGGCTCACGATCCCAACGACTACGCCTGCGGCCAGCGGCATAAGCTGCCCATGATCAACATCCTGAACTCCGACGGTACGCTCAACGAGAACGCCAGCCGTTGGCAGGGTCTCGATCGTTACGAAGCCCGCAAACAGGTTGTCGCCGAGATGGAAAAGCTCGGCCACCTCGTGAAGGTCGAAGACCGCGACATCGAAGTCGCCCACAGCGATCGCAGTAAGACACCCATCGAACCGTACCTCTCTGACCAGTGGTTCGTGAAGATGGACACTTTGGCCGAAGACGCCATGAATGCCGTCCGCAACGGCAAAGTGCGGTTCTTCCCCGGTCGGTACACCAAAACGTATCTCGACTGGCTGGGCGAAAAGCGCGACTGGTGCATCAGCCGGCAGTTGTGGTGGGGACATCGCATACCCGTCTGGAGTGCCGTGGCCTCGCTGCAGGATCCGCAGATTGCGGCGACGCTCGAGAAACTCGGCTGCGACGCCGCGGGCCGCGACGAACTGGCCAGTCAATTGACCACCACGCGCGCTCACGACGGGGTGTTCATTCAGTGCCAGCCCGCCGCCGATCAGCAGGTGACGATCCTGATCTGTATTGGCCCCGGCCAGGAACCGTTCGAGACCCTGCTCAACGCACCGGGCAGCCCGTTTACGCAAGATCCCGACGTGCTCGATACCTGGTTCAGTTCGGCTCTCTGGCCTCATGCCACGCTGGGCTGGCCCGCCGACACCCAGAACCCGCCGTTGAGCGGCCAGCCCGATCCTTCAGGAAATGGCACAAACACGGTCCTGCCCTACTTCTACCCCGGCAACGTGCTGATCACCAGTCGCGATATCATCACACTTTGGGTGGCGCGCATGGTCATCACCGGCCTCTACAACTGTGGCGATGTCCCGTTCCGTCATGTCCACGTGCACCCCAAAATCCTCGATGGCTTCGGACAAACCATGTCCAAGAGCAAGGGGAACGGGGTCGACCCCATGGACCTGTTCGACAAGTACGGCGTCGACGCCGTGCGGTTCACCATCACGTCCTTCGCGGGCGAAAATCAGGACGTCCGCCTGCCCGTCGGTTACGAATGCCCCCACTGTGGCGAGGTGATTCCGCAGACCCTCGAACACCAGACCGCCAAACCGGGGGGCGGACCGAAGCCACGGGTCAAGTGCCCGAAGTGTAAAGAGCAGTCGCAGTTTTCGAGCCCGTGGTTCGAACCCGATGCAGGCGAAAAAGTCGCCCGCGTCGTCAGCGAACGCTTCGAATACGGCCGTAACTTCTGCAATAAGCTCTGGAACGCCTCGCGGTTCGCGATGATCAACCTCGAGGGCTACACCCCCGGTCCGATCGCCGAGAGCGACCTGATGCTCGAAGACCGCTGGATTATGAGCCGTCTGGCGACCACCGCCCGCACCCTCAATATCCAGTTGGGCGAATACCAGTTCGATGCCGCCACCCGTGCGCTGCGCGACTTCACCTGGAATGAGTTCTGCGACTGGTACGTCGAAATGATCAAGCCCCGGCTGCGCGATCCGCAGCGGAAGCCCGCGGCCCAGCGCATTCTCGTCGGCGTGCTCGACACGCTGCTGCGACTCTTGTCCCCCTTCATACCGTTCTTGTGCGAAGAACTCTGGCAACGGCTGGGCGAACTGGCTCCCACGCGGGGTCTGCTGGAACCCCAGCCCGCCGCAAAGGCCTGCATGATTGCCGCCTGGCCCACGCTGCCCGAAGAATGGCGCAACCAGTCGCTCGAATCGCGATTTGAACGGTTGCAGGAAATCATCGTGGCCGTGCGCAACGTCCGCGCGATGTATCGCATCGAAGACCGTGTCGAACTGGCGCTGCATGTCCGCTGCCAGCCCGAAGTCGCCGTGCAACTCAATGACGTCGCCAGCCAGTTTGCCAACCTGGCCAAGACGATTCTGAAGGGTGTGGGGCTCGACGTGTCGCGCCCCGGCACAAGTGCCAGCTTTTCGCTCAACGACGCCGACGGGTTCATTCCCCTCGAAGGCATCGTCGATCGTGAAGCCGAACTGGCCCGCCAGAAGAAGGAAGCCGAGAAGATCCGCGGCTTCATCACCGGCAGCCAGCGCAAGCTCGCCAACGAGAGTTTCGTGTCCAAAGCGCCCCCCGAAGTCGTCGATCAGGTGCGTGAAACACTGGCCGGTCTCGAAAAACAATTGGCGAGTGTCGAAGACATCATTCGGCAACTCGGCGGTTGACCGGTCCGCCGACCAGTCGACAATGCTTGACTCACCCTCGGCCAATTGCCGTATAATGACCTCAGCTGCTCCCCTCACCCCTCAATTTCTGAATCTCATCGTCTGACGCCCGTGGCGCAAGATCGTCAAGGAGTAACCGCTGTGCTTGTGCAGATGGAACTGGCCCGGATCATTATCAGCGATATCAACGACCAGCAGATTGTTTACCTGCGCGAGTTGGATGGCCATCGCAGCTTCCCCATTTTGATCGGCCTCTTCGAAGCCGCCAGCATCAATCGCCACGTCAAAGGGGAACGCCCCGAACGCCCGTTGACCCACGACCTGCTCCGAAAGATCATCGAAGAACTCGGGGGCGAGATTCAGGATGTCGTCATCAACAACCTGCTCGATCACACCTACTACGCCCTGATTCGGATCCGCCGGGATGGTGAATTGATCGAAGTCGACAGTCGCCCCAGCGACGCCATTGCCCTCGCCGTGCAGTACCGCCCCCCCCTGCCCATCTACGTCGACGACTCGGTCCTCACCCTGTCCCTCAAACCCCAGCAGTAGTCCTTAAAAGCTCTCCTGTTCTCCTGCTCCCCTGTTCTCTCTTGGCCCCGTAACCGCTGCGCTCAACTCGGCCCTCCGTTGATCGCCCGGCTGAAAATCTGCGGATTTCGTGATCCAACGCGCCGGAACATCCGTTGCTGACGGAATCATGTCCGCACAGCGATTCGAACTCTGGCTGGCCCGGCGAGTCCGGCAACAGGCCCAACTCGCCGCCATCGTCGCTGCCATCCTGGTACCTCTGGGCCTCACGTTCGTGTGGCTGACCTACTGGGTTACTTCGCTGATTCTGCTGCGATTCTCGGCACGCGGAGGCCGGCTGGTCGATGCCACATTTTTCTCGACCGCCAGCCTGGTTGCTCTGGGCGTCGTCGTCGCAACCTTTCTGACCCGTCTGCCCGCCTGGCGACGCGAGTTGCACCGCCTGGAATTCGATGGCTCGCCCGGGCCGACAGTCCTGATTGGCTCGGGTCCGGCCCTGGCTCGTTCCCTGTTGGGCTGGAGCGCCGCGCCGCAGACTGCGTTGTCGTTCGTCAAAATGGGCCTCAGCAGTCTCTGCTTGGGTCCGGCGACACTCCATTTGTCGTACGATCTGGCTAAGATGGCACGCACCCTGTGGCGTTTCGACGCCGTGCGGTGTGCTCCGGTCGTCAGCCTTTTGTATCAGGCGGGCGAGAAGGTTCCGTTTTCCATCATCTTCCAGAAACTGCCGACGCTCGACCCGCAGGCAGTTCTGGCACAACTCCAACCCCTCGACGGCATCGTGTTCCGGACGTCCGAGCCCGCAGGCTTATCCCTCTCTGCCGAGTTTTCCGCCGAGATCGAGGCCTGGAATGCGACACGCCGAAGAACGTCCCGCGAACGTGCATGACCACTTCCGTACCCTCACCAGTGGCCGACTGGCAATTTCACTCGCAGAGCGAAGCCGACACTGAACGTCTGGCCCGGCATCTGGCTGACGTGCTGGAACCGGGCACGGTCGTCGCGCTGGTTGGCAATCTGGGGGCCGGGAAGACGCGACTCGTGCGGGCGGTCGCCGAGGCGTTGGGGGTTGATCGCCGGGCGATTGCCAGTCCCACGTTTGTACTGGTACACGAGTACGTCGGCCGACTGCCGATTTTCCATTTCGACATTTACCGCTTGCGTGACCCGGCTGACTTTCTGGACCTGGGGGCCGACGAGTACCTGAACTCCGACGGCGTCTGTTTCATCGAGTGGGCCGACCGCGTGGACCGGTTGCTGCCGGCAGACCATGTGCGTCTGGAGATCACCCCCGCCGGCCCGACGTCGCGCCAATTCCACTTCCTGCCCCAGGGCCCCCGCGCCACGGCCCTCGTCTCTCGCCTGTGCACAGCCCTCGCGTAGGCCACCCGCGCCGGTCGAGGAACGGGGGACCGAAGCCCATCGGTCCTTCTGACGTCTACCGGTGCGCACGGTTTTAAACCGGAGAAACAAAAACAGGGGCAGACACCGTGCGCGGCCCCGCAACGGTGCCTGCCCCCCGGGGTCAGGCAGAAACCGCAGGGTCAGTCACAGGGACCGCCCCACGTATCCCTCCGGCCACGTCCAGGACGCGCAGCCGAAGTGACATGGGCGGCTTCGTGCTCTGCCCCCCCTCATCAAACGGCAGACGACACGCTCATGCGCCGCCGTTTAAAGAACCACAACATTCCCATGCCGGTCGCGACCACCGGCGAGGTCAATCCCGCCGAAGTGGCCGGAACAACATTCATTCCCTGCACATCAATTTGCTTCAGATCGCTGGGCGGTGCCAATTCGCTGGTTTGGACCACAATCGTGCCCATCAAAGAACAAGACCGTTCCCGCATTGTGGCCATCGTTGTAATCAAGCTGAAAATCGATCCCCGTAAACCCGTAACTCGTCGGCGCACTGACGGCCACGGTACACATCGTCGCGAGGTGTTTGCCGGTGCGGTCGGCGACCGGCTCGATACAGGCGGTGCCATGTTGCGAATGCAGAGACACCGGGTTAGCCGATTGACGACGACTGCCACCAGCACAGGCAACACCAGTATTATGCGCCCTGTGCCACGGTCAGAACATTGTCGCAATGCGTACTGGTGGGTACGAAAATGGGCCCCGCAACGATCTCAGAATTCCGTACATGCCTGTACGAAAAAGACTCCTGAATCACGGCCCACCTTGTGTCCGTATGGCACCTCAGAGAAGGAAACGATCACCGGATCCGCCAGCCAGCCAATCCATCCCGACAGGCGGCGGCCCTCTTATTGACGCCCGCAGCCCGAGACAGACAGATTCCTGGCCGAACTGCCTGCCCACCTGTCGAACTCAACGTCATTGGCTCACTGCTGGCCGGACGATACACAGACTGGCCCTGCCCCCCCACCCAGAAATCGCCGCAATAGATCACCCGGCAGCCCAGCAATCGCCTGCCCCCACGTACACATCAGCTCTGCCGATGTCGACATTCCGAGACGACCCCAGCGGCGACCGCACACTCTCAGCCGTTTTCGAGCACCCAGCGGACGGCATAATGTGTCAAGGAGGTACCATCGGCTAACGCAAGTTTGTGTCGAATCCGATCGCGATAGGTTTCCACCGTCTTGCTGCTCAGATGCAGTTTTTCCGCGATTTCCGTCGTCTTTTTCCCTTCGCCGATCAGTCGGAACACCTGCAACTCCCGGTCTGACAACGAATCTATCGGCAACGGGCGGCTTTCCTGTGCCGGACCGATCGCCCGGCGTACTAACCGTTCGGTCATGGATTCGCTCATATACACTTTGCCCTGCCGCACCTGACGAATTGCCTCAATGATGCGGGTCGTGGCCTGATCCTTGTTGACGTAGCCCAGGGCCCCCGCGCGCAAGGCCCGCTCGGCATACAACAACTCACTGTGCATTGACCACACCAGCATGCGGACCTGGTCATTGCGCGCTTTGATCCGTTTGATCAGATCGATGCCATCCCCCGTCCCCAGGGTAATGTCCACCACGATCACATCCGGCCGCGTTTCCTCAACAAGGCGCAATGCATCGGCGGCATTGGCCGCTTCGCCGCAGACCTCCAGGTCCGACTCACGGCCGATCCGCAACGCCAGTCCTTCACGAACCGTGGGATGATCGTCGACGATCAGAATTCGGGTTTTATCGGGTGGACGCACTGAGGACATATTTCTCCTTCGGCAAGGTACACGTCACCACGGTTCCGGCCGGTCGCTGAGGTTCAATGGTCAATTTCGCGCCGATGATCGACGCCCGATTTCGCATGATCCGCTGTCCGACACCGCCGTGCTCCGCCTGAGCGGGTGAGATCCCGCAACCGTCGTCCTTAATTCTCAGGTTGAGGCAGTCACTGACCTGTAGATCAATCAGAATTCTCTTCGACCGGGCATGTTTTACGGCATTGTGAACCGCTTCTTTCGCAATCAGGTACAAATGAGTTGCCGTCAGGTTGTCTGTCAACGCGATGCGTTTGGGACAGTCAAATGTGCAGGGCAGGCCGGTGTCGAGTTCGGTCCGTTCCGCCAAATCCGTGAGCGATTCCATGAGCCCTTCCTGGTCGACTGCGACCGGCAGCAACCCACGCAACACAATTCGCAGATCTTTCTGACATTGCCGTAATGCCGATGCGATCCGCCCGACCAGGGTCTCTGCCGCAGCGGGGTCCGACCGCAAGGCTTCGACCATCAGGTTCAGGCCTGTCAACTCCTGGCCCACGGTATCATGCAGATTCTGCCCGATATTCCGCTGCTCCAGCGCGGCAATCTCGACAATCTCACGCTCGAGTTCTTTGCGCCGGGTGATGTCGCGCATGATCCCCAGAAACAACCCCAGATGATCGACCTGACTGACCGACAAGTCGATCGGAATGAGCCGCCCCGCTTTCGACAGTCCGGCCACTTCCCGACCGGCGGTTCCGATGATCCGCTTCTGCCCGGTCTCCAGAAACCGGCGGAGATATCCAGCATGCTCATCCTGGTACGGCGCGGGCATGAGCATCTTGACATTCTGCCCGATCATTTCCGCAGCGGTATAACCAAACAAGGCTTCCGTGGCCGGATTCGCCGACTCGATCACTCCCTGCTCATTGATCGTCACGATGGCATCCACGGCCGTATTCAGAATTGACGACAACCGCTCCTTGCTCGCACGCAGAGATTCCTCCGCACGTTTCGACTCGGTGATGTCCCGCACGACTTTGACAAAACCCCGCAATTGATGACCAGCGTCGTAAATCGGCGTGATGATCACATCCGCCTGAAATCGAGTGCCGTCCTGTCGTACTCGCCAGCCGAAAACTTCGATGCGCCCCTTCTGTGTCGCTTCCGACAACTGTTGCTTGGGTTTCTCCGCCGCCTGATCTTCCGGCGGATAAAACACAGAGAAGTGACGCCCCAGAATTTCCTGTTCCGAGTAGCCTTTCACCTCGCGGGCCCCCGCATTCCAACTCGCGACATTCCCCGTCGGATCGAGCATGAAAATCGCGTAGTCTTTCAAATTCTCGAATATCAGGCGAAACCGCTCTTCACTCGTACGCAGCAGAATCTCGGAATTCTTGCGGGCCGTGATATCCTGCATGATCCCAATCATCCGTGCAGACGGCCCCCCCCCGGGAACCAGCCCCGACTCGACGACCTGCCCCTGCGCACTGATCCAGCGCACCACACCATCGGGACGCACGATTCGAAATTCCGATTGATAGCTTTGGCTGCTATCCGCCCGGATCGCGTCCCAGAGGGCTTTCAAGGCCGCCTCTCGATCTGCGTCGTGAACTCTGGCGATCGCGTCTTCGAATGTCGGCTGAGAATCGACCGGAAATCCCCACATCAGCCTCGACTGCTCATCACTCCAGGCCTGTTGGGTCGCCGGATCAAAATCAAAGGTCCCCATCGCCGCCGCTTTCAATGCCAGCCGCAACCGGTTCTGGGTCGTACGCAATTCTGCCAGGCCACGTTCGCGTTCGGTGATGTCGAGTAACGCCAGTATGGCGCCACGTGGTTTTCCCAGACTGTCTAACAACGGCGCCCCATTGGCGAGGACCGTGCGGGATGTGCCGTCGTCAAACACCAGGTCAAACTCCATATTGACCACTCGCTCGCCTCGGGCCGCCCGTTGCACGGCTAACTCATTCGACTCAAGTTCTCGTCCCTGTTGAAACGCCCGGAAGTGGCGGGGACGAAACTCTGCCGGCGCCCCGAGCGAAGCCTCGCCTCTGGGAGGATTCCGCAGCAACTGATCGGCGGCGGGATTGCCCGTCATGTGGCGACAATTGGGATCGTGTGCGATAAACACCGGGGTCGGCACCGCGTCAAGTAACACCACCAATTCCGATGTCCGATCAGCTTCATTCCGCAGGCTCGCGGCCAACGCTTCCTCGGCTTCCACCACTTGCGTCAGGTCCTCTGACCTGATGACGATGCCCCCCACCGTATTCTCGGCGGTATACCACGGTCGCACTTCCCAGCGAGTCCATTTCACGGTACCGTCGGCGCGAACAAATCGGTCTCTTGCCTGCCGGCAGATTTCCCCCGCGAGAGCACGACGATGCACCTCTTTCCAACGTTCCGGAATCTCGGGAAACACGTCGTAGTGATGCTGCCCGATACGATCGCGACCTTCCAGGCGAAAGTTGACCAGCCAGGCCTGGTTAACCAACACATATCGCAAGTCCCGATCCAGCATGGCCAGGCTGAACGGGATCTGTTGCAGCAGCAATTCTAAGGCACGAACATATTCCTCCGACCGGTGATCAGCCGATCGAACGGGAATTCGGTGCTCCATGGCCGACGACTCGTCAACAATCGTGCGGGCCAATTCTCGTGGTTGGCCGCCGAACGTGGATTCCTGTTGACACAACACGGCCCCTCTCCCGACATCCATGGCCAACGGAACCACGGTCATCGCACACTCGACGGCCCCCGGCCCCCCGGCCCAGCGAATCTCGTGTGGCGAATTGTCACTGTGCGCCGCCAGAACGCTTTCGAGTGCTGCTGCGATTTCTGGCGCCAGGCGACCTGTTGCCTCCGCCTGGTCCCGACGCAACTCCCGGTCGTTGCCCCCCGCCGACG
>JAFEBR010000429.1 GCA_018242565.1 Planctomycetota bacterium
CTGTCCTGAATCATCGCAACCTTCCTTTCCGGTTAAGGTTGCGATCTTTACGACACTCGACTCCCTCGTCCCGCAAACCGGGATTTTTAATTGTCGTCGGCGGGAGTTTTAATTGTCGCTATACATGGTGCCGGTATGGGTGGCGCCAACATCGTGACGGGTGCTTACGGTTTGAAATACAAGCCCCGCTCGAACATCGAAATCGGTGCCTGCTACGAAATCCCCTACAGCCAGCGGCACGACATTCTGCAGGACCGTGTGACGGTGGACTTCATCATCCGCTACTAGTCACAGGTTGAGTTACGAGTTGAGTTCCTGAAAGTGCAGCAAGCCGCGTGGATTTCGGGCCACGCGGCTTGTTCTTTTCTTTGAGCAACTGGGCCAGCCAGCTGGTTATTCCACCAGCAACTGCCCGTTCATCACCATCCAGTGCCCGGGAAAACTGCACAGGAATGGATACCGTCCGGGTTGCTCGGGAGCTTGGAAATAAATCGAAAACTCTTCACCTGGAGTAACGACATCGCAGTAGTACAGAACATCGTTGGTTTTGGGCACATAATGCCGGGCCACCGCGTCGGGATCAGCAATGATCTTATTGGCCAGCGTCCCGACACGCTCCAGCGCGCCCGGTTTGACCAGCACCCAGTTATGGGGGACCACATCGGGGTTGACGAACGTCATTTTCAACGGTTCACCAGCCCGCGCTTTGAGTGACCGCGTCGCATACGTCAGGTTTTTGCCGGCTTCAACTCGAATTTCTCGTGCGTCGGCGAGTGGCTTCTGCCAGGGGTTCGGCACGGGTTTGACCGTATTTGCCAGGTCGACAAGCAGCGGGTGGGCCGCGATCGTCTTTTGCACCGGACGATAATTCGGAAATGACGTGTAGGGGCGATCCAGTTTATTGACCGTCAAGAAGAGGTCATGCGGCCGCCCTTCGTCGACCCGCAGATGCAGATGCAACTGATTCACCGGTTGAATATCGGGAATCTCCAGAAAGATTTCCTGCTCGCCGGGAGCGATCTGAATGGACGTGATTTCCAGCGGATCGTGGCCCGGCATGCCACGGTGCCGGGGCGAAAACTCAGACGACCCGTACGCCGCGCTGTAGCGGTAATTCCAGGCCTGCGCAAATTGCCGTTCGATTCGACCGGCAAACTGCCGGTCCACGGGCCGAGTGAATTTCAACAAGATTCCGTTTTCGTGCACATGGAAAGCGCTGGGCAATTGCACAGGCGCCCCCGTATAGCGAACGCGATCGAAGGCCCCGTCCTGGACATTGTACCCGCCCCAACCGGCCATTCCGGTCACATAGAGTTGTCCGTCATGCGGATTGAAGCGGGCGCGGTGGATCGTCGCCGAGAAATCGCCCACGAGCGGAACGGCAGCCCCCTGGGGTTGTCCCTCCACTTCGTCACGCAACAGCAACAAATGGGTCGCCGTACCGTTCGACGTGTGAATGATTTGCCCCTGGAGCAGTCCCCAGCGGTCGCTGTCGACAATGGTCTGGCCACCGGAGGAATTGTCGACGCCCCGGGGCAGGTACAGAAACGGAAATGCGGGAGGCTGATTTCCCTTGGGACCGGGATAACCAAAATGGGGAGGCGCTGCTCCTGAAGGCGTTTTGCCTGGCTCCACCAGACAGATTTCCGACGTGGGTGTCCATTCCCCTTCTGAACAAGGGACGGTGATCGCCCCGTCCGGCAGCAACCCCAGACCATCCGGATTGCGGAATCCGGTGGCCAGAACTTCCACATCGCGTCCGTTCGGAGAAACTCGGATCAAACCTTGATTGCCTGACGCCGTATAGAAATTTCCAGCGGCATCGCGTTCGAGTCCACAGATGAAGTCGTGTGCGGCCGGCGAAGTCTGGTAGGCATTGCTCACACAACGATAGAAGTCGGCCTCTCCGTCTCCATTCAAGTCGCTCAGTTCGGTAATCTGATCACGGCCGACGACGTAGATTCGTTCATCAGCGACCACCAAACCCAGGGCATGGCTGAGCCCTGAAGCAAAACGCCTCCACTCGACATGCTCGAGTCTCTCATCGAGTCCGGTGACCTTCCAGACGTCCCCCTGCATGGTGCAGACATACGCCGTCCCGTCTTTTGAAAACCCGTGTCCGGAAAAGAACATCTGAACCCGCCACGGGTTATCGAATGGAATCCCGATGCGATCAACAGCATAGGGACTTCCGGTGCCCGGTTTGCCCTGGGTTTCCAGGACCTGAGGCCATTGCCGTGGCGCGGATCTAAGGGCTCCGGCCAACGGATGCGCATCGGCCCGGGCTACGGTTCGCACAAATTTGCCCTGCTCGACCCAGGGGGAATCGAGGTACTCGACATTGGCGATGCGATACGCAAAGACGACTCGATTTCCCAAACGATAAAACCCGTGGTAGACAAAGTCACCAGCGGGGCGAGTTGTCTTTTCGACAGCGACCGGCTGCCCGTCCATCAGCAGACCGTCCATAAATCCATGTCGGACGGGTGAGAATCGCACAAACCCACCACTCCAGACCATGTCGTATTGCAGTGTCTGGGGATTGAAACAGGCCGAGAGTTCCTGCCGGTCCCCCAGGCGCATACAGACTCCTTTCGGAACTGTGACATTGCCACCCCGGAAAATGCCAGACAGCAACCATCCCAGATCGGTCGCATTCCAGCGATTGTCCGCCCAGGTCTCTTCATTCTGATTGCCCCAGTGGCCGAAAGAGCCCCCATCCAGTCCCGGGTATTCGGGCAGCAACAACGGCAGCGCGGGTTGCTGTAAAAAGTACTCGGCTTCTTTGGCATAGAAATCGTACAACCGGTCACGGTTCACGTAATGCCGTCGATTGGGCCAATCGGCCGGATGGAGCGGGCCATGGACATACGGAAAAATCGGCGCGTCATGCGACAGCGGTCGAACCAACCCGGCCAGCGTGGCATCGTGCCCCAGATCCAGCAGAAACCGGACGATGTCGCGACGTTCTGCGGGGGTCATCGCCGCCGCCAGTCCGTCGGGCATCAGGGTACCGATTTCCCGGCGCTCTTCGATATCCGCCAGGGGAATGACGGTTTTGCCCCCCAGAGCGGGATCGCGCAGCACAAGTTCGGTTTTTGACTCACTCTCTTTATATCCCTGGTACTGCTTGCCATCCGAGGTCGCGACCAGGTGCGCGATGAATTCAGGCTTCACCTGCCGTTTCGGCCAGAGAAATGATTCCACAATCTGCTCGGGGGTCTGCATTTTCCCCACGGTCGTGAGTTCCGGTCCGGTGGTCCCGCCCTGTTGCCCGACCCGGTGGCAAGACACACAGGCAAAATGGGGCGAACCAAACAACATCGCGCCCCGCCGACTATTCCCCCGCGCCCTGGCTTCGTCAACCAGCGCCCGGATCAGTTGCGGATCGTATTCGAGCGGTGCCGCGGTGGCCGGTGGTTGACAGAGTGCCTCGGCGGCCGTCCGTTCGGCCTGCGCGAACTCGTTTTCCTCGGCCAACTCGACCGGGCCTCTCGGGCGGGCCTGCAATGCACGGTCCGTTCCGGAACTCCAGACGGCCAACACCAGCACACTGCCAGCGACCACGACAGTTCCGATCCCACGCACGATTGAATTCATCCCAGACTTTCCTGCAACAAAGTATTTTCAAGCCACTGAGAGGCTGTCGACTGTTCCTGATGACACGGACCTGGCTGACACCCGTGAATTCTGCCAGGTCTCCCTACTTAGCGGGGGGCACGACATAGGGTTTGTGCCCCGGAGTCCCTCCGAAATTCATCGCCAGATTGCCACCATCCATGGGAATGAGCGCTCCGGTAATCCACGCCGAGGCGTCAGATGCCAGCAGCACCGCCAGGCCCATGATATCGCGAGGCTGCCCGAGGCGTCCGGCCGGGATGCCCCCCAGAAACCTCGACTCCAGAGTCGGGTCGAGCTCAATCCGCTCGGCCAGGCTGGGGTTCATCACCTGCGCGGGCAAGACGGCATTGACACGGACGCCGCGATGACTCCATTCGGTACTCAGTTCCCGGGTCATCTGCACAACCGCCCCCATCGCCATGCTGTAGGCGATGTGACCGCGCCCCAGGGCGGTCGTACTCGCGAGCGAACCGATGTTCATAATCGAACCACGCCCCTGCGCCAGCATGCGTCGCCCGGCTTCCTGGCACATGGCGAACCGCCCTACAACCAGATTCTGCAGCACCCGCTGCAGATCGGCGATTGTCAATTCTTCAGGGCGTGCCAGCAGGCCGTCGCCAGCAATATTCCCCAGGAAATCGACGCGGCCGAATTCGCCGTCAACCTGACTGAACAGCGTGGCAATCGCTGTGGGATCAGAGACATTGCAATCTGAGACCAGTGCCCGGCGGCCCAGTTGCCGCACCTGTGCGGCGGTCTGTTCGGCCCCGTCGCGATTGCGGTCCACGAGCACCACGTCAGCGCCCGAGTCCGCCAATGCCAGCACGGTGGCTTGCCCCAGACCCTGGGCGGCGCCAGAAACCACGGCGACTCGTCCAGAAAGATCAAACAAATTCATACGTGCGGTGTCCTGCTGAAGAGCGCTGCGGAACCAACCAGAAGTTTGTGTGCAGGCATGTTAAAAGGACGGACCGGGCTCGTCGAGGGGGTAAGTCGTCCAAGGCTGCGAACACGGATTCCCCCTGGCAATGTGCAACACCCCACGCGCCGGTTCGGCAATCAAGGCGGCCACGGTTTTTCCGGAGGGGGGCAGAATCGAGTCGGCCGGGCCGTCATGCGGATGCCGGCAGACGCTGACCGGGTAGCCAGAATGATCGCTGAGAAAGTCCCGCAGATCGGCCACCGTCACCGTGCCAAATTTTGCCGCAATCAAATGCTGCAACCGATCTTGCCGCGGAAACGAGTCGGGCAGGCTTTGAGAAAAATTCGCCGGGCAGGCGTGTGGCGCACAGAGGTAGTGATTCGCGTGCACGAGGAACCCGACCCCGGCATCTGAGAGTTCCAGGGGCCCGGCACTGGTCAATTCGATGTCGGCAATCTCGCCACGGCCATCGCAGAGAACGTAGTTGCCGTTTGAGCAGACAGGTGTGTTCTGCAGCAATGTCCGCACAGATCGCAAGTCAGAACATTCCAGCAGGCGACGCTTCACCGGATAGTGTGACAGGCCCATTTTCCATGCGGGACCACCCCCCAGCGAATTCGCAAAATGTCCGACACCAGCCGCATTCATGCCGTGGTATCCCAGCATGCCACCAAAAGTCCACAGGATCAGTGCGGGCCCAGATTCGGGCCGCAATCGCAACACGTACGCCAGTCGTTCGATTTCTGGAATTGTGTCACTGTTCTGCCCGATCAGGACATCTCCCGAGGCGGTGCCTCGCGGCCCGATCACAAACGTCGTACACCCCGCATCAGGGATGCACCCCAGTTCGCCTCGCAGTTGCAGGGCCAACGCGGCCGGAAACGTCAAACCCGCCCCGGCAGCCAGACCTTCGATTTCTGGGATCAGATGGGGGACATATTGCTTGAAGAGAGGCAGAAAGCGCAGCGCCCGCCGCTCCAACTCGACTGTCGATAATGCCAGTGAGGACTGCAACAGCTCGAGAAAATCGCGAATCAGGTCGCGAGCCTGACAGCCGTGCTGATGCCCCAACTCGTGAGGAGCACCACGGGCGGTGAAAACAGGAAACGGAGGCGGGGGACTGACCATACCGCGATTGTCGCGAACAGCGGCCGATTTTCCAGTCTGGTTGGGAAACCGCCGGGATCGTGGCACGCACTGAAAGTCCAGAGGATTTTGCCTGTTGCCATACGACTTTAAGGCACCGGTTGGTAAACTGCGGCCCCTCGAGCGAGGATCCGGAAACCGGTTCAGGATCCGGACGTTAGACAATGTGTAGAGTCCGAGCCCTGTCGATTCGCTGTGCGCTGTCAGCCTTCTGCAAGGAAACGATGAATTCGCAGTCGTTGAAAACCGTAACGCCTCCTCCCTCGAACCGCTGGTTGGAGCGATTGTGCCAGATTGTGCCGGCGTTCGATGCCCTGCGGACCTATTCGTGGCACATTCTGGGTGCCGACACCATCGCTGGCCTGACAGTCGCAGCAGTCGCCGTCCCACAGGCCATGGCCTATGCCCAGAGCGCGGGCGTCCCCGCGCGATACGGCTTGTACACGGCGATCGTCATGACCGCCGTCGGCGCGTTATTCGACTCGTCCAAGCAATTGATTAATGGCCCGACCAATGCCATCTCGATCGCCGTTTTGAGCGCGACGGTCGCTTTTGATGAACCCGACCGACTGGCGGCTGTAATTCTGCTGGCGTTTCTGGTGGGCGTCATTCAACTCGGAATCACGCTGATTCGACTGGGGGATCTGACGCGGTACATCTCGCATGCCGTGATCGTCGGATTCACCCTGGGTGCCTCGATCCTGATCGTGCTCGACCAATTGAAAAACCTGCTGGGGATCTCGGTCAGCACGAAAGGGGATGCGTATTTCCTCAAGCGCTTTTACGAGTCGATGTCGCATGTCGACGAAATGCACCCCACCGCGCTCATCGTGGGGTTCAGTACGATTGCCTTGGCGCTCGGGCTGCGCTGGTTCAATTCCCATACCCAGTTGCGGATTCCCGAATTCCTGACCTCGATTATCGTGATGGCGTTTGCGGTCTGGGCACTGGGACTCGACAAGACAGACTTGAATCCTGAAGGAATCGCCGTCGTCGGCAGTATTCCACCAGAACTTCCCACCTTTGCCTGGCCGCAGTTCGACTGGGGTCGAGTCCAGCAGATGATCGGCAGCGGCAGCGCCATTGCGTTATTGGGGTTGCTGGAGGCGATTGCCATGGCCAAAGCGATTGCCAACCAGACGCGACAGAAGCTGGACATGAATCAGCAATGCCTCAGC
>JAFEBR010000430.1 GCA_018242565.1 Planctomycetota bacterium
CCGCACAGGAACGCCCGGCGGACGCACCGCTTGACGCCGTGATCAATCCCCGGCTCGGATTCATCAAGCAGGAATTTTCGTGGCAGTCGCGGCAAGATGGCACCTCGATTCGTGCTGACCCTGGCCGCCCCATCTCCCCAACACCCACCGGGCCGACGATTGAACTTGGGGACACTCCACTTTTGGAGTATATCCGATTCAGCTTGCGCGTACCAAAATCGATATTCATGGGGAGTCATCGCACACGCTTATCCCTGGGGTTGGGCCGTTTGACGACGCCTACGCCGACCGGGATGTTTCCGCGGGATTCGCGCGAATTCCGGGCAATCACGCAGACATCAGGCGGCGCGCGGGGTGATGCGCGGCGACAGGGCGCGGACCGGCGGCAACACAGCAGCTTAGGTACCCGCAGGCGATAAAGAAGGCCCTTGGAGACGCGACCGCATCCTTACGCCGCGACGTGGCTACACCCTCGAATTCGTGCGGGTGGCGACGTCTTGATACATCTGGCGAGTGGCCGATGGCATGTGATAGCGGCGCTGTTGCACCCGACTGGTGGTGTCGTCGACGGTCGCGGGCGCTCCGGCCACTACGAAGAACCGTCGGCCAAAATGTTCCACAAGATCGCACCAGCCCTGGCGATCGAGTTGCAGACGCTGCAGAATCGGCTCGATGGTCGCCGGGATGCGGCCTTTCTTGCCGCGGGCCAATTGCCGGCCGGTCCAGTCGAGCAACTGCAGATAATCACCCAGCGACATCGGCAGAAATCCCTTGTCGCTGCAGCGCGTGCCGGCTTGGTTAAGGACGGAGCCAAGAGGTGCCCCGGTGCGATCGTCCAACGCGACGGGGGCCAGGAATTGATCAGGGATTGGTCGCGCTCCCCCCGACTTCGACTGGGCCTCCCGTGCCGGTTCGTGCGCTGGGCGCGTGTTCGCCTGTTGTTGGTCTGAAGCCGACGGCGAGGACGCTGGGGCTTGCTGCACTGTCTGGATCCGGCGTTGCACCGATGTGAATTCGCTCGACTCCAGCGTTTCCGCCAGTGTGGCTCGAATCGGATTCAGATCGATCCCGGCGCGCCGGGACCAGGTGCAGGCCAGGAGAGCCTGTTCATCGAGCAGTCGCACGGCCTTGAAACGCGCCTGAAAGAACTTGCCCAACTGTTGATCTTCTTCGTTGGCTCGCCGGGCAACGTGTTGACACAAAATCCGCATCCACCACGAGCTGTCGCTCAACCGCGAGCGAATGATTTTCAGCCGGTCGGTATCCAGGCGGATGGTGTTCAGGTCCTCGTCAGTCGGCTCAGCGGCCTGGCCCTCGGCTGTTTTGCGAACCGGACAAAGGGTCAGCCAGCACTGTTCTACTTGCCCCTGCTCAACTCTCTCCTGCTCTCTGCGGCCCCGCCGCAGTAGCGGACGACGCGATTCATGACATGGACGATGGCGATTTCGCTGCGGGAAAACACTTCGCCACGCGGCAAGCGAGCCATCACGGCCTCCAATCATCAGTTCGACCACAGAATTGCACCACAGTCATTGCACTTCGGACAATACTGTACGCAACGCACTACTGTTCAGAATGATACACATTAGGGGACGTTTTGCAACCGTGACGCCGAAAAGAGGTGTGTCCCCGTGCTCCCGTGCTCGATATCCAGTACAGAACCACGAGCCGTTACCGCAAATGTGCCGCAGGGAACCAGGGTCCACGGTGCATGTTGACAATGTTCGACGGACAGTCCGAAATCAAGCTGGCCGTGTCAGGTTGTTCTGGAATCATGCGGCCCATTGAGGCGAATCCCGTGCGGGGAGGGCCATCCACGCTGGATCGAAGACCAAGTACGATCACAAAATCCGGGCAATTTTGGCGGATTCAATTTCGGCGGTGTCCTTATCGGGTCGATGTCCCCGGGGCACTTTGAAAGGTGGATCACCCTCTCTGTTGCAGCCGAGATTCGATTTGCGATAAACGAGAGAAGCGAAGTCGAAGCTGGACGGCCCCTTTCGTTTTTGCTTTCCGAAAAAGACTCGCAGCAGTCCTTGCATTTTCTGTTTAACCGTGCTATTGGATGGTATAGATCGCGTGGTCGTGTTAATTGACCGCGCGACATGCGACGCGCACCGCGAGGCTGGCCCGTTGGAAAAAGGCACGCTTTATTATCCGGAGCACAGATTCAATCCTGAAGACCTGCTCACGTTCATTGAACTCAAGCCTTTCACGCGTCGATGGGAAAATCTCGAATTAACGACCGATGACCTGCTGACACTTCAAATTGCGATCATGTGCGATCCGTTGAAACCGCCCGTTATCCCGGGAACTGGTGGATTGCGTAAATTGCGATTCGCTCCTGCTGGCTGGAACAAGGGAAAGAGCGGTGCGCTTCGCGTGTGTTATGCTTATTTCGAAGAGCACAAAACGGTTCTTCTAACGATAGTCTACGCAAAGAACGAAAAAGAGAATCTGACGCAAGAAGAAAAGAATCAGATTAACAAATTACTTGCCGCTATTAAGGCGGAGTTTGACAACGGTTAGCCGGAAATTAGCGGTTTTGGAGGAAGCGATGAACACCGAAAAGACGATTGGTCAGGAAATCATCGAAGGCCTTGAGGAATTTGCCGCCGCGATCAAGGCCAAAGACCACATCCCGCAAGAGTTCAACTGTCGAAAAATATCACTCAATCTTCGACCGCATTCTTACAACCCGGAAGCAGTCAAACAGACGCGCGCGTTACTGGGAG
>JAFEBR010000431.1 GCA_018242565.1 Planctomycetota bacterium
CCAACCAAACGAAATTTGCGGCGAATCCGTGCCTCGATTTGTGCATCTTGCATGCGCCGATCATCGCATGTGTCGCCAACTTCAACAACACCAATTTGTCAATGTTATTTTTTCGCCCTGCCTTACCGTTCGGCGACAACGATCGGATGAATGCCAGTTGGCTCGGGCACTGTCTGGACAATTTTGAAACCGGTTGATTCCAGAATGGCTGTTAATTGTGCCAGCGAGCGGCGTTGATGGCGCAGGTTGAATACCCGTGCGAGGAATCGGCGGATGCCGTACACATCGTTGAAACCATGCGTTACCAGACTTCCACCGGGGGCCATGACGCCTCGCAGGGATTGCAACAGGTCGACCAATTGGGCATCTGTCAGATATTCGATCAGGCCGATGAGTTTCACAATCTGAGCCGAGACGTCGGGCAGGACGTCCCGAATATGGCGGGCATCTCCCTGCAGGAATCGGATGCAACCGGCCAATCCCACCTTTGCGGCCTGCTTTCGCCCAAACTCAAAGGCATCGTCGTCCAGGTCCATCAGGTAGGCACGAATCCGATCGGGGGACAAGCCCGATGCCAGAATGGCCGACCGGACATGATTACCCGGCCCGGCACCGACTCCCAGAATGGTGACCTGCGATTCAGCGCTGTACCGAACGATCAGGCCGGTCAGCAGACGTGTGACAATTTGGCGACGGTTCCGAGCAGCGAGCGAGAGAGGATTGTCGCGCAGCGCCTGACGGTCGAGCCAGTCGGTCGGTTCGACGTTGTCGTAAACGTATTCCATGGCCCGCCAACCACCGGGGCGTGCCAGCGATTCTGCAATCATGGGACTGCGGCTTCTGTTCATCAGACGACGCAGTCGACTTGCGGGAATCAGAAAATTCTTGAAAGGATTGGTGATCAGGCAACTGAAGCGCTGTCGCAGCGTCGGTGCCTCAAGTGGTTCAAACAGGCGGAGATCAGAAGCGGCAGGCTGTTCCAATGAAGTCTGGGGCGATTGAGTTTTCATAGCCGGGACAATGGACATCGGTCAGCCGACCTTTCATGCAGAAAAATAGAAACATGCGACCGTATCGACTGGAGCGCATTGACGCACTGTGTGACGTCGATCGGTCGTTTCTGGAATATCGGCCATTTCTGGCAGGTGGATGATCAGATCGGACCGAAAGGGCCGATTTTTTCCCAAATTGATAAAAATGGCTCAAGTTCAAAATGCGGATAATTGCTGCCCGGTGCGGGCGTTTTTGCCAAGTGTGATCCACGGCTTGGTTTTGCACAGGCGATTGCGGGCTGAATTCGCACGGGCGGGCCCCTTCGTATTCGAGCGAGATCAGATATTCCGTCATGGTCCGGGGGACGGAAAGCGGTGGCAACCGGCCGGATCCTGACGCGTCGCGGTCCGTCACCCAGAAACGAGATCCGGTGAAGTGCCCGCAGCGGAAAGGGCCGTCTGGTGCCAGGGATTGCCAGCCAGCGTCGCCGATCGAACAACGGATGAGATTCCGAATTCCAAGACCAAATCGATGGTCGTTTTTTCCGGCGCTGTGCGGTTGAGGCTGCCTGGTGTTACTGGCGCAGCATGTGGCCCAGGCTTTCCAGAAATTTTCGGGCGGCGATGTAATCGGCAGCCGGTAACTCCTGGATGTTCTCTTTGAGGATCGTCTGCATCTGATCGATCGATGACTGAATGGACGATGAGTGCTGACGATCTGGTGACTCAGCACGTTCCTTCAGGAGTTGGTCGAGCTTGCTTCGGGGTTTTTCGAAAACGCGGGACTGCAGTGATTTGGGCCAGACCACCTGACCGGTCTTCGTCGAGTATTGGGCTTCGGACAAAGGGGCCGGAGCTGAGTCCTTGGCGATTTTGGCAGCCACTTCCCGCTCGTGACGGTTCTTCTCCACCTGCTCTTTGTGCTTTTCCTGTTGTAACTCTTTGCGCTTGCGAAGTTCCTCTCCGCGTTGCTGTCGTAATTCGGTTTCACTCACTTGTTGCTGTTGTTGAGCCGGCCGGCCGCTCCCAAAGAACGTTGTCGTCAGCCAGTTCAGGAATGCCGCGGACGCTGTCAGGCCCACCATGACAATGATGAACACCGTGATCAAACCGAACCATTTACCGGCCATGAGGTACTCGCACGCTGGAAGATCAGAGAATCAGGAGGGCTCAAGAGTGCTGACTGGTGGTCTCGATCGCCTGGGGTTGTTGCCGTGCCGCATGTTCAAGCCACCATTGCTCGGCCTGGGTCTGGTCCCAGTCGCGCGCGTTTTGGCAGGCGGCCAGGGCCTGTGACAATTCCCGTGCGTCGGCGTACCGGTCGGCGGGGGACTTGGCCAGGCACTTCAAGGTCACGGCTTCGAGGTCGGCGGGGACGTCGGGTCGCAGCTTTGTGGGCGGGACAACCGGTTCCGATGCGTGCGCGATCATCAGCGAGAGAGGATTCTCGCGTTCGAAGGGGGGCTTTCCCGTCAACATGAAATACAGGATTGATCCCAGTGCGTACAGATCCGCACGTCCGTCGACGTCGCGGTCTCCCCGGGCCTGCTCGGGGGACATGAACGACGGTGTGCCGCTCACGGTGAAATCGGCTGTCAGTTGTGGTCCACCCTGAGCTTCCGGATCGGTTTGCTTGACCAATCCGAAATCAAGGACCTTCGCGACATCACATTGTCCCCCCAGAATGGCTACGAGGATATTTGCAGGCTTGAGATCCCGATGCACGAGACCCATCCGATGCGCTTCACCCAGCGATCCACAGACCTGTCGCATGAGGTAGATCGCGCGCCCGGGCGACAAAGGACCCGCCTGTCGAACCAGATCCGACACGCTGAGTCCCGGCAGATACTCCATGACGTAGTAAAAGGTGCCATCGTCCGCCCGACCATAATCGTAGATCTCAATCGTATTCGGATGCGACAGCATGGCTGCTGACTGGACTTCGCGTTCGAAACGGGCAATCGCAATCGAATTGTCTTCCAGGTCGGGACTGATCAGTTTGAGGGCACAGGGGCGCTTCAGCAGGTGATGTTCGGCCAGATAGACGGCTCCCATTCCTCCTTCGCCCAGTTTCTCGAGCAGGCGATACTGACCCAGTTGTCGCGCCGTGCTCAGTTCATAACGCAGCCCATTGAGTGTCTGGGCCGCGAAAATCGAGAGGGCCGCTCCAATGAGGACGAAAATCGTGTTCGAGCCCAGGTTCTGAGTGCTGGCCATTTCATTGACACCCGCGGGCTGGTATTGCAGCACAATCGCCAGAATGATGATGGGGCAGGCGGCCATGGTGAGCACGACCCGGGCAGTGACTCTGGGCGTGTTCGGTATGAAGACCGCGTACGTGAACATGATGATCAACGTGCGCATGACTCCGTTTTTCTCGAGCGCGACGACCGACATCAGGTCGCCCTGTTCGATGAGGTGCGTGTTGACTGAAAACTGGACCCACAGAAACATCGCCATCTCAACAATTACGAAGAAATATTCGAGCACCCGCAATTGCCGAAAAGACAATTCCAGGCG
>JAFEBR010000432.1 GCA_018242565.1 Planctomycetota bacterium
AATACAATGAGTTCGCTCAGTGGGCCTCAGGGCTGAATCTCGACCTTGCCCCAATAGCCGAATTCCCACGACCAGTTGTTCGGAAAATTGTGGAGTTCAATCTTCGTTTTCTGGCCGGCGAATTTTGAGAGATCGATTTCCAGGTCGAGCCACCCATTCTGCGTGGTTTTGGCGCTGACCAGACCGTCGTAGAGTTTCTCGCCGTTGGCTTTGACGAGCAACTGCCAGTCCCCCCGCGGGTCATGCGAGACCGACAACCTGAGTTTTGGCTTCTGACCAGCCGGCAGATCGACCGTGCGTGTGAGCACGCACGCCACCCCTTCCTTGATGGGGTGCGTGCGGACCACGCCATTGCGACCCAGGTGGCTTTTCACGAGTCCCAGCCCTCCCTCACCGACTGCGGCTGTCGTGAACCCGGGAGCAACTTCCTGGAGCAGCGCTGCGAATTGAGCCGGTTCGGTCACTTCGCGCGATACGATCTCGCGGGTGCCGGGTAGTTGTTTTGCAGTGGGATCGCTGGGGGGCTTGTCGAGCGTAATGAACGCAAACAGGTCGGCGATTTCCTGGGGTTTCAGCGTCTTTTCGACATCTTCAGGCATCAAAGACAATTCACTGGTTTTCATTTCTTCAATGTCGGCCCGCGGAATGACTTCCTGCTTGCCCCCCTGCAGTTTCAGCACGACGCGCTGATCGCTGTCCTCGGCGACCAGTCCCGCGACGACGCGGCCTTCCTTGGTGAGCACGGTCCGCGCCTGATAAGAGGCGCCAATGACCAGGCTGGGATCGAACACGTTGGATAGCAACTGCTCGAATGAACTGCGCCCGTTGACGGTGATGTCGGGACCGACTTCCTGTCCCTCGCCATAGATCTTGTGGCATTGGCCACAGACCTTCTTGAAGACTTCCTGACCACGGTGCGGGTCGCCGGGAGTGTTACGTATCACGGTTCGCATCTCGGCGATCACGGCTTCGCGCTGGGGATTCCGTCCCTCACGGAGCTTGCCCCACTTGGATTCGACGGCTTTGACCAACTCGGCATCTCGGCTGGCCAGCAGTTTGCGGACTTCATTGACGCCCAAGACCTCGGCGGGGATCTTTCCGGCGCCAATGGCTGCGAGCAATTCTTTCGCCCACATCGCCCGTTGTGTCAGGACGATAATGGCCTTGGGTTTGACCTCCGGATCAAGGTCCGGGTAGACGCCTAAGATGACTGTGGCGACTTTCGGATCATCCGAGCGCCCCAGCGCGGCGAGGACCTGGCCATGGAAGTCGGCGGCAGAGGCCGCGGGCGAACCGGGGCGGGTCACCGCTTTGCCTGTGAGTGCCTGCGGTACTGAATCCAGGACACTCGGGTTCTTTCCCGCGATTAACGATTTCAAGGCACGCAAGCGCAATTCAGGAGGTAGCCCTGCCGTGGTGAAGGTCTGTTCGACGTAGCTGAGTCCCGATGTGTCTCCCCAGGAGACGGCCAGCAGACTGGCATCGAGACCCAGCGGATGCGTTGCCCCGGCCTTGACGTATTTGCCAATGATCGGCGCTAATTCCTGCTGGAGCTTGGCGAGCTTTTCACCTTCGACTTCACCATTCTGCACGCGGGCGGCGATCTGTGCCAAACACAAGCGTGCGTGCTGCATTTCGGGGGCGGGGCCTTCGCCCACCAGTTGGAACAATTCGACGGCCGGCCGCGGATCGGGAAGATTGCTCCCCAGAATTCGCTCGACAATCCGCGGCATCAGGCTGGCCACGGCAGGCGATTTGAGAAAATTGCGGCGCTTGATCACCGTCAGAAACTCGGCTGCATGGCGTTCCAGCCGGGGATGCAGGTTCTGCCAAATGACTCGAGGCAGCAATTCATCTTCGCCCGACTGTGTCAGTAGACTCAACAGGGCCTCGAAGACGGGCTCGGTGCCTTCGACTTTTCCCAAACCGATCGCCAGTTGCAGTTGGACATCCGGAGACGGGTCGATCAGCGTCTTCGACCAGTCGGTCTGAATCAGCTTTCGGGTGGCTTCCTGACGCAGAGCCGGATTGCTGAATTCCATCCGCACCCCCCAGGCCCGAAAAACGGGATCTTCATCCGACTTCAGGCTCTGCACGAGTACGGCGTCTTTCGAGTCGGTGGACGCCAGGACAAAGAGCGCATGCATGCGCTGCTTACGCGGTGTGGATTTGTTCTGTACCAACTTGGTCAGCTTCTCAATCGTCGGTCCGGAGGCACGCTCGGACAGCAGCCGTTGGGCCAGGTCGCGAAAGAAGACGTTGGGGCTGCCCAGACGTGCGATGAGTTGCTCGTCCGATTCTTTCGTCAGATCGAAAGTCGCGGCACGTGGCGTGTCCTGATATCGAATGCGGTACAGTCGGCCCTTGGCGCGTTCGATCCCCGCCGGGTCACGGCGGGCGTCCTGATAGCAGTGGTACTGGTCGTACCAGTCGAGCACGTACAGACAACCATCGGGACCAGTCTTCTGGGCCACCGGCATGAACCAGGCATCGTTGGCCGACAGAAAGTCGTCTTCCGGTGTGGCGAAATAGGTGGAGCCGTCACGGGCGAGTTTATCGACGTTCAGGCAGTTGCCATGGATGTTGCCCATGTACAGTTTTTCGCGGTATTTTTCGGGGTACGCATCGCTGTCGAAGTAGTGGATGCCGCAATAGGCCGCCTTCTGGTGTTTGTGTTTGACGATCGACTCGATTTTCCAGGTGAAGGGCGGATAAGGGCCTCCTTGCCGGTGGTAATAACCACTTTCGACAAGATGCCAGAGATGGTCGATGACGCACGCCGACACGAACGCGCTGCCGTTGTTGTCATACGCGATGCCCCAGGGATTACTCGTCCCTTCACAGAAGATCTGGAATTCACGTGTCCGCGGATGGATGCGGAACATGGCACAGGTGAATTGCCAGCCCTCGGGACGCGTTTTTTCCAGCGGGGAACCCGCGGGGTAGCGAACATGGCAATAATTGAAGACACCGTTGAGGCCGTACAGCCAGCCATCGGGGCCCCAGGTCAGCGAATTGGGAAGTTCATGGGTATCGGTCCGGCCAAAACCTGTGACGACGACTTCCGTCGTATCGGCTTTGCCATCCCCGTCGGTGTCCCGCATGAAGAGCAGGTCCGGGCTGTTGGCGACCCACACGCCGCCGTAGCCCACGGCGATGCCCGAGGGAATATTCAGCCCCTCGGCGAAGACGGTCACGTGATCGATGCGTCCGTCATGATCGGTGTCTTCCAGGATCTTAATGCGATCACGACCGGGGCCCGGTTCTGACCGTGGATACTCGAGGCTCTCGGTGACCCAGATCCGGCCGCGTTCGTCGAACGTCATGGAGACCGGGTTGACGAGGTCGGGTTCAGCCGCCACGACTTCAACACTGAAGCCGGGCGGAACTTTCATCTTCTTAACCGCTTCAGCCGGCGTCGAAGGCGGCCCGGGGGGGCGGTCCTGGGCATGAGGTATCTGGGGCTTTTGCTGCCCGAACAACAAACCGGGATGCAGGCTGCAAAACGCAAGCAATAATGCAGAAGTAAACGACAAGCGCATGACGTAACTCCGGGAACTGAAACCAGCCAAGCTCTGGAACTAACAGATTGCCGGAGAATGCGATGTGCTGCAAGCAACTTCGGCGGAAAAACTCCGGCTCTGTGCTTTGTGATCAGCAAAGCGGTTCGGCAGAACAACCATTCACGGATTGCGCGACCGATGGCCGGCGTCTGGATGAACAGTTGCCATGGGAACGGACGGATTCCGATCGAGCACGTTCACGGAACCGCGGGAGCGTTCGTCGAGGACTCAGACGCCTGGGGCAGTTTCAAGCGCGGATCGTCCAGATCGAGTCGGTACATGATCTGGTTGTATTCGTAACGCGGTGTTTTGTCCGTGTTGCCGGAAAAACTCTGGGTGTATGTGCCTTCAAAAAAGATCGTGCGCCCACCGTTCTGGTCGAACATGGGATGCTGGCGTGGGTTATAGAAGCTGTACTTGTCGTGAGTGACAACTTTGACGGCATGCCGCCATGGACCGAGCAGTTCCGCGGATTCGGCATACCAGACTTCCCCCAGGTGGGACTTGGTGCCGCCGATTTCAACGGTGATCATGACCCATTTCCGGCGGTATTCGTTCCAGTTAATCGAACCGTGATGCGCCAGGACCGGTTTGCCGGACGCGTGATCGATCAGTTGGAACCGAAGTTCGTCAGCTCGCAGTTTTCCGGATGCCAACAGTTTCTTCTCTTCGGCAGGACCCACGACTGCCGTATTCGGCTTCCAGGAGTACTGCAGACGGCCGTTCGCATCTCGGTCGAACTGCGGGTTGCGCAGGTCGCTGCCCGCCTGCAGACAGGTATACGCTTCATATGTGGACAGGTCTGACAATCGCTCGGGATCGGCGGGAACGCGAATCAGCGGAAACGGGTGACAGAAATACACGAAAGTTGTGTTGGCATCCCGGTGGACCAGGGTGTGACCGGTGGGATACAGATTGGCCGGTCGGGGAAACTCGGCCACCTTCTTAAAAGAACTCGTGGCCAAGTCGAATTCCGCCAGTCCATTCTGGTAGACCTCGAGCGGGGGGCGGATTTTTTGGAACCAGCCAAACATGCGCTCCTGGCCCTCGTGGTCTCGCAACACGACGAGTCCATCGAGCCAGGTGGGACCGGAACCGGGCATCTTCATCGTCGGGCGGGCAAAACCCTCCTGATCGAGGAAGTAGTTCAGGTTGATGCCCACGTCGGGGTCGAGCCCTCCTGCGGCAGGAAGCTCGGAGGTGGCGCCCGGTACATCGAAATTGCCCAGCGGATAGCGTGGGCGATTCGTGTCTCCCCAGAACCAGTATAGTTTTCCTGCGAAGACGGCCTCCTGAACACTGTCGGAACCCAGGACCGAACCGTTCAGGTGCGGTTCCTGCAGCGGCGTCTGACCACCGGTGAGCAGCGTGTCCCGGTAAATGCCGGCTCCGGTAATACGATACAGGCGCTGGGCGATGTTGATCCGCCGGATTTTGAGCGTCGCCGTGCCGCCGGGCTGGACGTCCAGCGCCTTGCCCGCGAATCCGAAGCCATCTTTGGGAAACTCGTAGCCATGGCTCTGCACGAAGAAGAACACAGAGCGGTTCATCAACCCCGGTTCGTCGAAGGCCACGACGCCATGGCTGTCGGTGACATAGCGAATATCGTGAACGGTCCGCAATTCGACGAGTGGGACGCCGCGACCAGTCGCTTCATCCACAACCTGGATGCGAAACGATTGATCGGCGGCCCAGACACACGAGCCGAATCCGAGCCAGGCCAATACCAACAGCCGCAGGGTAGCACGCATGAGAATCCTCCCGTTTCCGATGAGTTGGCGACCGTATGTGCCGAGAGGGCGTGCGTTCCGGGTAATGATTTCAGTCAGGCTGTGGGGAATCGCAGGTCGGCTCCTTTGGATGAGTGACCGTCCGACTCGGAACTCGGACCGGGGCCGGTCATTCCTGACCGAGACGGTTCGACGCGCTCAGCACGGCACTGGCCGAAACTGGTAGGTACCACGCCTGTGTGGTTGCTGCTCCGCTCGATCATTTTTTCGAGGCCAGCCAATCGTCCACGAGTTCTTCCAGCACATCGAGAGGCACGGCCCCCTGTCGCAGGATGACATCGTGGAATTCACGCACATCAAAATGGTCTCCGAGTTGCTTTTCCGCCTTGGCTCGCAGTTCACGGATCTTGATCTCGCCGATCTTGTAACCCAGCGCCTGTCCGGGCCAGGAGATGTAGCGATCGACTTCATTGACGATGTCCACTTCCGACTTCGCCGTGTTGTTGGCGAAGAACTCGATCGCTTCCTGCCGCGTCCAATGCAGAGCGTGCATGCCCGTATCCACCACCAGTCGCACGGCACGCCACATTTCGTACGTCAACTGGCCGAACTTGGAGTACGGATCGCGATACAGACCCAGGTCCGGGCCAAGCCGCTCGGCGTACAACGCCCAGCCCTCGACATAGGATGTGAACGAAGTAAACCGACGGAACTGGGGCAGGCCCTCCAGTTCCGTGGCCAGCGCGATTTGCAAATGATGCCCGGGAACCGCTTCGTGCAGCGAGAGCGCTTCCATCTCGTATTTGGGACGCACTTCCGGACGGTACAGATTTACGAAATACGTACCCGCTCGTGACCCATCCGCCGAGGGCTGGCGGTAATAGGCTGTAGTGGTATCGGGCGCAATGTGTTCCGGTATCGGCTCAATTCCGTAGGGAATGCGCGGCAACTTGCGAAACAGTCGGGGCAGTTGCGGGTCGATTCGCTTGCAGAGAATCAGATACGCCGAGAGCAATTCGTTCGGATCCTTGTAATAGAACTGCGGATCGGTGCGCAGATGATCGAGAAACTCCTTGAACGTCCCCTGAAATCCGACTTGCTGGACAATGGCTTCCATCTCGGTGCGGATGCGTTTGACTTCGCGCTGGCCAATGTCGTGAATCTGCTGCGGGGTGAGGTTCGTGGTGGTGAACTGTCGAGCCCGGAATTCATACAGCTCTTTGCCGTGTGGTAACTGCCAGGCCCCGACTTGAGGCAGGCACGCGGGGAGATACTCGCGTTCGTAGAACGCTGCGAACCGCTCGTAGGCGGGAATGATTTTGTCGGTGATAGCCCGTTTGCCGGCAGCCACCAGGGCCGTGCGGTCGGCTTCCGAGATGTCTTCCGGGAACGATTTGAACGGCTTGTAGAACAGGCTTTTTTCAGGTTGATCAACGATCTGTTTCTGAATCTGATGCGGAATTCGTTCCATGATGATCTTGGGAAGCAGAATCTTTTCCTGCATCCCCTGCCGCATCAGGGCGATCGTGTCGTCCAGATACTTCGGGAAACGATCGAGACGCTTGAGCCAATCTTGATAGTCCTTGATCGTCTGCAGTTTCAGAATGTCCGCCAAAGATCCGGCGTCTTGAATGCCCTCCCGTTGCGTGAGCGGCACCAGGTGCCAATGGAACGGAAATTCTTCCACATCGAATTCGTACTGCCGCCGGAACAACCGGTAATTCAGACGATCGTCGGGGCTCAATTGTGCCACATCGATCGCATCGAGTTGCTTGAGCACCGCCTGCCGATGGGCATGCCGACTGGCGAAGGAAGCCAGGCTGATGTCCGGCCAGCGGTCGTTGTAGCGTGGGTCGCCCAGATGCGTGGCAAACAGCGGGTCTTCCTTCAGTGTCCATTCCCACTCGGCATCAAAGATGGCCTCTAATGCCTTGGCGGCCGAGGCGTTCTGGCCTTGTGCCTGAACTCGGTTTCCAGAAACGAGTACCAGCAGGCTGGCCAAGAAGAACCATGATCGATTCAAAAGAATCACGTGAGCTCCCGATGATTTCAAAAGTTGTTCCATCCAGCGCTTGGGCAGCGAAATCGTAAAGGAGTTCTTAGCGCGGAACAAGATGTGGCTGATGGGACCTGGGCCTGGAAAGCCCATTCGCGAGCATGCCTCATTGGAAAATTCCGCTACGATGGTTGGTGTGCCGGATCGCTGCCAGGTTGCTTGTGATGACCGAACGCACTTCGGACAATACCGGGCCGGCGATGCCATTCGGAGGGTGTCGCCTGCCGGCTGTTTCGTTCCTGCGGATTCAGGTATGTCACGTTTGTCAGCAATCACGGAAACTCAGAGCACCATTCGTGTTCGCGGAGCCCGGGTGCATAATTTGCAGAACATTGACCTCGAGATTCCCCGCGGGAAGTTCGTCGTGGTGACAGGAGTCAGTGGCAGCGGTAAGAGTTCGCTGGCGTTCGATACGCTGTTCGCCGAGGGGCAAAGGCGGTATCTCGAAACCCTCTCGTCGCAGACGCGAACCTACCTCGACCAGATGCAGCGGGCGGATGTGGATGAAATCGAAGGTCTGCCACCCACGTTGTCCGTGGAACAGCATGTCGGACAGATTCATCCGCGCAGTACGCTGGCGACGACCACGGGGATCCATGAGTTTCTGCGCCTCTTGTACGCGCGGGCCGGTACCGCCCACTGTCCGCAATGCCGTCGAGAGTTGTCCCAGCAGTCTCCCCAGGCCATCGTCGATGCCATCCTGGAATTGGAGGCCGGACGCAAAGCGATGATTCTGGCGCCGCTCGTGCGTGGCAAGAAGGGACAGCATAAGGACCTGTTTGAGAAAATCTGCCGCGAGGGATTTGTACGGGCGCGCGTGGACGGCGAGATTGTCGATGCCGGTTCACCTCCACCCCTGAAGAAATCCCAGGCTCACGACATTGACGTGGTCATTGATCGGATTGTCGTGAAAGATGGCTTGCGGGCCCGGTTACAGGAATCGGTCAACCTGGCACTGCGGCAGGGACAGGGGAGTTGTGTCATCTGTCATGAAACACCCGCAGCCGAAGGCACTCGGCCCAATGGTGGCAGCGGTTGGCAGGACCGGTTGTACAGCAGTCGATTTGCCTGCCCCAGTTGCCAATTGAGTTTCGCGGAAATTGAGCCCCGGACTTTCAGCTTCAATAGTCCTTACGGCGCCTGTTCCACTTGCGAGGGATTGGGGCTGGTCGACGGGGCCCAAGCGTCTGGTGGTCGTGCGGGGCGCAAGCGCGGCCGAGGTCAACCTGCTCTGGAGCCTGCGGAGGCCGACTGTGTGGCGGTCGCCTCCGTTTGTCCAGACTGTAAGGGAGCTCGATTGGCCCCCATCGGTCGCGAAGTGACCGTGGCCGGTGTGTCACTTCCCCAATTGCTGGCCTTGTCGGTCGCTGACGCAGAAAGTGCCATTGGTTTGTTGTGCGATCACCTGTCAGGACAACCTGCGGCTACCGGGTTACTTGCCGGGAGCATTTGGAAAGATCTCAATTCCTTCACTCCGGCAGCCCGCCTCGTGGCAGAGCGAGTTTTGCCCGAGATTCACCAGCGATTACGGTTTCTGCGGGAAGTCGGTGTGCATTATCTGTCACTCGACCGACCGACCCAAACCCTCTCGGGGGGGGAATTTCAGCGCGCACGAATCGCCGGTTGCCTGGGGGGCGGATTGATTGGGGTCTGTTACATCCTGGATGAACCGACCATCGGCCTGCATGCGCGTGATACTGAACGGTTATTGCAATCGCTCGTTGCCCTGCGCGACCAGGGAAACAGCCTCATCGTCGTGGAACACGACCGGGAGGTCATGCTGCGCGCCGATTACTTGATTGATCTGGGGCCCGGGGCTGGCCGGGAAGGGGGACGGGTCATGGCGGTTGGAACGCCCGCCGATGTCAGTCGCGATCCTCAATCATTAACCGGTCGGTACCTGCAGGCAAATGGTGTGTTGCCTGACCGCGTGGCATCGGCTGGCAAAACAGGCGCTGGGAACGGTTCTCGCACCGAGTTCCCCTCGGGGATCCTCAGTTTGTCTGCTGTCACCAGCCGGAATCTGCAGGAGGTCTCGGCGACTTTTCCTCTGGGACAATTGACCTGTGTGACGGGAGTCAGTGGTTCGGGCAAAAGTACACTCGTCATGGAGACCCTGGTTCCAAAGCTGCGGGCGGTGTTGGCAGCCCGGCCGATGGGTCGACCTGGGGCGGCCGCGACCCGCAGTCCCAGGACCGATGACCGCTGGCCCGGTATTCTGACGGGTGCTGATCAAATTGACCGACTGGTCGAGGTCGATCAATCTCCGCTGGGGCGCAATGCCCGCTCGAATCCCGCCACCGTGTCCGGGCTGTGGGACGAGATTCGTAAGTTGTACGCACGGACTCGCGACGCGCGGGTTCGCGGGTTCCGTGCCGCCCGATTCAGTTTCAATGCGGCGGGTGGACGATGCGAAGAGTGTCGAGGGCAGGGAACCCGGCGGGTGGCCATGCAGTTTCTGCCTGATATCGAAGTCGTATGCCCGACTTGCCGTGGTGCTCGGTTCAATCGACAGACGCTGCAGATCAAGTTTCGGGGCAAGTCAGTCGCCGATGTACTGGAGATGCGGATTGATGAAGCTGTGGGGTTCTTCCACAACTTCGCCGGTTTGCAGCAGAAATTGCAGACATTTGTGGATGTCGGCCTGGGCTACCTGGCGTTAGGTCAGTCGGCGACCACGCTGTCAGGGGGCGAGGTCCAGCGCATTAAACTGGCCTCGGAATTGGGCAGGTCCGTTCAGGGCAGGTCGGTGTATGTTTTGGATGAACCTACGACGGGCCTGCATCCTGCAGACATTGAACGGCTGCTCGATCTCTTCCAAAAACTGACGGCTGCCGGGCACACGGTGATCGTCGTGGAGCATCAACTCGATGTGATTGCCCGGTCCGATTGGGTCATCGACCTGGGGCCGGAAGGTGGCGCTGAGGGAGGACATCTGGTTGGCATGGGAACCCCCGCCGACATTGCCGCCCAACCGGCCAGTCATACCGGGCGCGCCCTGCGGTCATTCCTCGGAAGCTAAGCGTGTTCGTGCGGTCGGACCGTCAGCACGGGGCATTTCGCTTTACGCACGACTTTCTCGGCGACGCTCCCCATCAACAAGTGCAGCAGGGCGCCGCGGCCATGAGTGCCGACGACGATCAGGTCGATGCCCTGAGCCTCGGCGTAATTGACGATTTCCACGAACGGATTGCCAACGCAGACACTGCGAACCACAGCCAACCCGGGGTGAGTGCTCGCGGGCAGCAGTTGGTCGAGCGACTTTTGCGCTTCATTCTTCAGATCGAGCAGATAGTTCGCCGGCAGGGTCAAGGCGGTCCCCGGATCGGGCATCATCAAGGCCACATCCGGCAGGACATGCAGGACATGCAATTCCGCATGGAACTGTTCCGCAAACCCCGCGGCGTATGCCTGGGCGGCCTTGGCGCAATCGCTGAAATCGGTGGCAAACAGAATTTTTTTCAAGGTGATCATGGCATTGTCCTTTCAAAGGGCGGGAACAAAATCAGCCCTGTGACACGGTTTGCGACACAGGGCTGTCATAGCCGAGATTCTGTTTCCCGCCGGGGGCCACAGAGATCGTTCCTCTACTTCTATTCTCCCGTGGGGACAACAATTGTCAAGTCGTGGTTTGCCACCCGGCAACGGGGCTGCCTCTGGTTTTTGAAGCCGATCGCAAATGACTGACAGATTGTCTGTTACAGATGAATTGAATTTGCGAGTTTCCATTTGACCACTCGAATCACGGGCGTATGATGGAGACATCATGTTACCACGATTCAAGAACATACTCGTTCCGGTGGATTTCACGGAAAAAAATCTGGCGGCCGTGGATATCGCCTTTGAAATGGCCGTCTCGAATCACGCACGGGTGACCCTGCTGCATGTGATCGAAACACTCGATGGCGGTGTCGACGATGACCTCGAGCAGTTCTACAGGCGACTGGAACTTC
>JAFEBR010000433.1 GCA_018242565.1 Planctomycetota bacterium
ACCGACTGTGGCATAAATCAGTTCGTAGCCCGCAAACGCCGGGGCCAGCCGCTGGAGTTGGACCCAGTGCCCCCCAGGTGAAGAAACAGCCAAGACTCGCACGGGTTTCGTTGACATGCTCAGGCTCCCACGGTTTCCAGTTGCGTGCGGGCCGGGGCCCGTTCCGCAACGACACTTTCATACAGGTCATACATCCGGGAAATCTTGTGGCTCCAGACCGCCAGATCGCGGATTCGCTCCAGGGCTCCGGCCGACAATTGCGGGATGAGCCTGGGGTTGAGGGCCAGACGGCGAATCGCCGTTGCCAGGTCTTGTGCCAATTGCTGCGGAGTTTCGGCCGGCACCCGGAACCCGCAGTCGTCGGTCACCACATATCCCGGACCACCCCGATTGGTGGTGATGACCGGCAGACCATGCCCCAGGGCCTCGAACACCACGTTGCCGCTCGGTTCGCGGAAACTGGGAAACAAGAACGTGTCGGCTTGTTGATAAAACTGTTCGACTTCATTTCGAGGCAGACGACCATGAAACCGGACTCGGTCGCCCAGGTTCAATTCCGCTGCTAATTGACGGCACGCGTCGAGATCTTCGCCCATGCCGATGGCATCGAGGGTCACGTTCGGAAGGTCGGCAACGAGGCTCATGGCCCGGACAGCATCCCTTAACCCTTTGGTGCGGATCACCCGTCCGACATACAGCAACTTCAACCCGGGACCGGCCGGCCGTTTCAAGGTGTTGGCCACCTCGTGAATTCCCGTTTCGCCCGCCACTTCAAAACGCTGGATTTTCATGGTCTTCAACAGATCGGCGACATACGGGGCGACGCCAATGACGACGCTGGCGGATTCAAAACTGCGTCGCAACCACGGATCGTGCTGCAATCGCAACTGGTCGAGGTTTCGCAATTTGGTGAACCAGGGGGCCCGACCACATTCGGGAACGAACGCGGGGGGCGTTTCCAGGCTGCCCGCCTGTGGTCCCAGTACCAGCGGAATTCCCAACCCCGCTCCGGGGCTGGGATAACGCAGGGCCAACGGGCCGATCTGGTGGATCAAGTCAAACTGTCGACCGTCCCGCAGTGCCTGGCGAATCCAGCGACGCACCTGCCGATAAAAACGCACATAGCCAGGTTTCAGCATGCTGGCGAAGCGTTCCCAGCTTCCTTCCCAGTACAGGTCTGGCCAGGTCACGACTTCGACTTCGGGCAACTGCTCGACAATCGACTTGCGCCCGGGACGTTGCAGCGTCAGCAGGGTGATGTCGCAGAATTCCGACAATCCCTTGACCCACTGGTAGCAACTCCACGATTCCCCAACGTCGGTGCCATCGCACCCCGGGGCCAGCATCAACACTCGCATGCGATTTTCCATTATGCAAACCTCCGGCTGACGGGCCACAAACCGCCAAAGTCACGCATGACACCCAAAAAGTGATCGCGTCGTTTCTGGGCGGCCTCTTTGCGGCTGAAGGCCGCGGCCACCGACCAGAACGCCCAGCGGGTCGCCTGAAAACCGGCCAGAATCGACCAGGCGGCCACGGCGGCCACGCGCCCCCCATGTTTCAGGTGCAGGCGAATCAACCCGTCGGTCAGCATGATGTCGCGGCGGTGATTGCACTGCCGACTGCTCAGGCTGCCGTAGTGCACAATCTCGCCCACCGGGGCAAATCGCAGAATCCAGCCTGCATCGCTGAACCGTTTGCACCAGTCTGTTTCCTCGCCGTAGCAGAAGAAACTTTCGTCGAGTAATCCGACTTCTGCCACGGCGCTCGCCCGGCAGAACATGTAACAGCCGGTGATGGTGTCGACATCGCGTTCGCTGTTGCGGTCCCAGTTCAGCATCTGGTAACGGCTGAAAATGTCGGGCCGCTTGCAGCGGAACAGGCCGCTCGAAAGCAGAAACAGATTCCACAGCGTCGGATAGCCACCGCAGGTTAGTTGCACCGAGCGGTCGCCATTCAATACGCGGCAGCCCAGCATGCCCACCTCGGGATGCTGTTCCATGTACTCCAGGGAATTGGTCAGTACGTCGCCCAGAACCACCGTATCGGGATTCAGCAAAAGCTGATACTTACCCTTGGCGATCTTCAACGCCTGGTTATTGGCGGCGGCAAATCCCACGTTCTCCTGATTGGCAATCAGATGAAACTGCGGGAATTCGGCGGCGACCATTTCCGGAGATCCATCGCGGGACGCATTGTCGACCACGAAGACTTCGGCTTGTATTTTTCCCAATCCGGCAGCCACCGATTTCAGGCACTCGCGCAAAACGTCACGAGTATTCCAGCTGACAATAACGATCGACAAATCGACCACAATCGAAGCTCCTGTAAAGTGAGCCGTGGGAACGAGTTATGCCGGCCGCCACAGCCCGGGCCGGCTATGACTGAGATAATGCAAACGCGGTGCCAATCGCGTTTTTGGCCAAAACGCGGGTTCAGGAAGCGTAAAAACCCGCGGGATTTGCAATTTGGCTCTCAATTTGAGAGGGAGCCAGCGGTTTGGGGGCCGATCGGCGCGACGCCGCGGGCAAGGCCATCCAGGCTCCCGAGCCCAGCAAAAAGCAAAACAGACAGAACAGGGCGTTCCAGTAATGCACGGTGGACCCGGCGACGCTCAAGCCGACCAGGCACACGATCCAGCCCATGCGTGACCGCTGCACGTCGCGAGACGGGTAATTTGTCCGCCCCAGCTTGATCATCAGGTACAGCATGGCCCCTCCCAGAGAGAGTACGGCGGGCATGCCATACCGCACGGCGGTGGCCAGCCAGAAGTTGTCCATACTGCCGCTGACCATCCAGACGGGGCGTTCCCACTCTCCCAGGCCGATCCCCAGAATTGGGTGGCGCCCCAACTCAGCCGTGCCATATTCCCAGATCCGAATGCGGTTATAACCCGTGCCCGGACTGAACGTGAAATAGGTCAGAAACACCTTGACCGGGTCCCGGTTCGAGCTGAGGCTGATCACGGTCCAGATGGCGCCAAAAATCATGCCCAGAATCGACCAGCGGCGACCGACTCCGCGTGTGATGAAATCCCAACCGGCCAGAAAGATCTGGACTCCCAGTGCGGAAAAAGCCCCTGCCGAGAGCGAGAAAAACGTGGCTGCCATGGTGATTCCCGCACGCACCAAGGTCGAGCGAAAGATCTTGGGCGGATCGCACATGTAGTACGCCAGTCCAAACGTCGAAGCGCAGAAAATGCCGAACAGAATCGGGTGATCGAACGAGGTAAACGCCCGATGCAGGCCCATCCGCGGTTCAATGAAGGGCAGGGGGGGGCCCCCCAGCACGGCTTTCGAGATTTCCCGGATAAAATGCTTGCCCGTGATCGACTCGATGAAGGCAATGCCGGTCATCACGGCGACGACGTAAAGCATCAGCCGGCTCATCGCGGCGAATTCTTCGACATTTCGCACCAGGCAGCGGCCCAGCAGGTAGGCCCCGAGCGCTTCGACGAAGTAGATGCCGCCTGATTCAATTCCCTGACCCACACCGGCGAAATTGATCAAGGCCAGCACGGCCCAGACCGAGTGCACGATCATCAGAATGTCGGCGGGGAGGACGGGGCCGGCTGCGCCGGTGAACAGCTTCTTGAGGTTCGGCAGAATCGAGAACAGCAGGACGGCACGGTACGCCGAGATGCGCAGGCCGCCGGCACTGACAGAAAATTCCGGAGGAGTCGCCAGAGCCAGCACGAACAAAGCCGCAGGCAGCGCCAACCCGCAGATCGTCATGCCCTTCGACTTGGCGCGTGCAGCCATTATCCACCCGCGGAACAAGCCACCGGCCGTTCCGCCTGATCCTCAGAATCTCGAGAAAAATTGCCGATCTGAGCGGGAACGCTCCGCTCGGGGCGCAGCAGGTGCCGCCGAAAAACGCGTGTCACAGTGCCGGTCAGCGACTGCAGACGCTCTTTCCAGCTCAACCGCTTGGCCCACGCCTTGAACAGCTTCATCCCTTTATACTGCGGCGTCAAGACCCCCAGCAACCGGGAGGCAACTGACCGGCCCCAGATCGTGGCACGCGTGCGTTCGAGATGCTTCTGCGAATCCACAAGGATGTGCGCAGCACGGCGTTCCAGGACCAGGTAGCCCTTGGCGACCGCCTCTCGGACAATCTGTCGCCCGCGTTCGGTCCGCACCAGCACCAGCGATCGTCCCGGTTCGCCGGGTTGCACCGGTCGGTACCAGGGATCGCCCACAGACACATCGGCGGTTTCCCCGGTGTGATCGGCGCACATGTGGCATCGCCATTGGCGGTATTTCTGCAGAGTGTTCCCCCACCCGTCCGCATAAGTGACCGAAGAAGTCCGCAGTAACCCGGTCTTGGGATTCCGCCAGGTGGCGGTGATCTCTCCCGGCCAGCCATGGCCACGGTAGCGGATGTCTTCAATCTGACTCGGGTCATCGGCTCCTAACCGTTTGGCGAGGGCGATGGTCCCCTGCAGGGAAGGCGTCCCCGCGCAGAAAATTCCAATGGTCAGGCCGAGTTTGCGATCGAGTTCAGGCCGCACGGCACGGGCCTTGGCCGCCGCCGCGATGTCGCAGGGTTTGCCAATGAACACGCAAGGCCCCTCGGCGTTTTCGATCTGGCCCAGTTCTTCGCAGGGACTGGCGGGCGAATACCGCGAACCACTTCCGGCCAGCAGCGATTCGCGATCGCGACTGAGCACCGTTTCGTTCAGCAGAGGGGCATCCTGTCGCGCTCGGACATGCAGGGCACCTGCCATGCCTCCTTGTTCCACACAGAACAAGGCCAGGCCAGTCACCACACCACCGCTTGAACCTCGGAAACGAATTTCGGAATCGGTGGAGTACCCCTCCCAGACTTCCAGGACGGGGCCCCATTCATCAAACAGTTCGGGTTCGACTCCCGCCGCAGGGGCGGGCATCGCCGGATAGTTCACACCGGGGCAGACCAGGGCGGCTTGCTCCAGCGATGCGTCGCGTGGATCAGCCGGGCCATCCACCAGTTCGGGGCGGCGACCATGGGTTGCCGTGTCGATCATTTGCACCTTGTCGGGACACATGAACGCACAGGCTCCGCACCCGGTGCACATGTGCCGCGAAACGACTTCCGAAATGCTGACGACGGGCAAGTTCATGGTCTTAGTTTCCTTTTTCGGCGAGAGCCGGCAGACACGCCCCAGACAGACTGACCGCGGCCGGTGCTTCCCGATGAGAACGTAACTGCACAATCCGTGCCACAGCGATTCCGACGCACAATGCCACGACGGCGGCGGCGACTCCACTCACGAGCGGGTTCTCCCACCCCGCGGACACCAGCACCCAGCCAGCGCCTGTTCCCAGCACAAACAGCAGGGTGGCCTGGGCAATCGGTCGCGGATCAATCGCATGTCGGCGAGCGAGAAATACTACTGAGCCAGTGAGGGCTACGAGTTCCCCCACGGCACCACACGCGGCAATCGTTTCGAGCCCCGCCCCCAGGCCGCCGGCGACTGCGGCGGCGGCGATGCCGGTGCAGCGCAAGATATTGGCGGCTAATGGGTTCAGGCTGTCGGCCCGGGACATGGCCACCAGGCTCGGCGCGGCTCGCACGATTCGCAGTCCCTGCATCACGGCCAGCCAGCACATCAGCATCATCGAGACTTTGAAGGCGTCTCCGTACAGCAGGCCGATCACCAGATTGCCGGTCAGCAGAATGCCCAGTGAAAACACGAGGGCCACTCCTCCAATCAGCGTCGTAATCTGCGAGATCTGGGTGGCGAACGCCGTTCGATCATTTTGCACACGTGCCAGCGAGGGGAGCCACGCCGTTGACGCAATTCGAGAAATCAACAGGGCCGGGACCAGTGTCAACTGGAACACTACGGCATACCGGCCGAGATCCGCCGGCGATGCGGTCGCCAGGACCACCAGTCGATCACCCTGCATGGCCCCGAACATGATCAGGCTGTTCACGGCCAGGGGCCATCCGAATTTCCACAGCCGGCCCAACAAATCCCGTTCGATTCCCAGTCCGTATTTTCGATCGGCCACCAGGTGCGACAATCCCACCACGGTCAGCACCTGAATCAGGTTGACACACACCAGCACCCAGGCGTTTCCGATGAGGCGGGTCAGAATCAGGGTGCCTGCGGTCGCCAACACGGCCCCTGACAGTTCGACGACCATCATGCGTCGAAACTCGTGATTTCGCTGGACCCGTTTGCAGTCGAGGTGCATCAGGCCCCGAATTGCGGTGACCGCGCCCAGGGCCGCAATCATCCAGGCGGCATCGGGTCGGCCCAGCAACAGGCCGGCGGGAATCGCGAGGATGGCCAACAGAATTGCACACAGCAACCCACGCCCCACGAGGAGCGTCTGGGCCGTGGCTTGAAACTCTTCTCGATCGCCATCTTCAGCCTGCACGAGTAACCGGTCGGGGCCGAAGTCACTGACCATTTCCAGCAGACTGGCGGTCAATGCCAGGGCGGCGACGGTCCCCATTTCGGAGGGCCCCAAAGCTCGGGCCAGAATCACATTCCGGAATAACCCCAAGCCTTCCTGCCCGATTTGAGCCGCAGCCACGTAGGCTGTCGATCGACCTCGTCCCCGTGCCATTCCAGATCCTTTTCAGCAGACTGTTGAGACGGGGGCCAATCCCCCTTTGGCAGGGGGCGATCAGGCTTTATTGCCGGTCGCCACGAACGCCAGGATTTCGTCGAGTTGCTCTTTGGCACGTGCCACGACAGCCGGAACCTGGGCCGCCAGATTTCGGCGGGTGACGTCGCGATCGCTGTACGATTGTTGCAGTGACGACACGATTTGCTCGGTGTCGGTGTGCCGCAGTTCAAACACCTGCTTTTCCTGTCCGCACGAAGCGTACACGCCGCGGGTTTTCAGGCTGTACGAGACCGAAGCGGTCGGAACACCCGAGCCCAGTGCGGCGATCGTGGTGTGCATACGTGTGCCACAGAACCAGTCGGTCTGGCCAATCAGCCATTTGTATTCCGACGGAGTGTAGGTTTGCGGGACGATCAGCACGCGTTCGCGGGCCAAGTCCCCCAGGCGGGCGACGGCGCGGGTCGCTGCCTCGAAGTCTGATTCCGGATGCCCCTGCGGAGCCGTCACGTGGGGTACAATGACCACGCGCGAATCGGTCGTTTGCAGCAGCCAGGTCAGAAAATCGTGGACGACTCGCGGATAATCGGCAGTTAAGCCGAATTGCTCGGCTCCCGCCTGCGCCGTGTTGTAGATCAGGCCATTGACATTGAACCCCACCAGCGGCGCTTGTTTTCGCGCTTCAGGTTGCAGCCACGCCTCGATGTTTTCAGGTAACTGGGCCGGCCGGATGGGAGGCAGGGCAAACGCCATGTCGACCCCCGAGCGGTGCCGAACCGGATCGAAATCACTGCCCAGCAGGTCCTGCAATGCCTGGTAGCCATCGGTGTCTCGCGACCAGGCCATGCAGGCCTTGCGTGCGATTTGCGAGGCCACATCGCGATTGTGTTCTGACTTGAACGGGCCGTATGTCTGCGGCAACAGAATCAAGGGGGTGCCGGCTTCCAGTGCGATCAGCTTGGGCAGGGCGACCGTCCAGAAGCGATGGTCACCATACAGATCGGTGAAACTGTCTCCGGCACTGACATCATAGACGGCGTCGGCATTTGCAATGTCGCACGCCGCACTGCTCAATTTGGGGCTGAGCCATGTCGCCAGGCGGATGTTCCAGAGGTTTTCGCCACGATGGAACCGCCGCGAATTCACGGCCCCGCGGCGGGTCAACTGGACCTGTTCGTCACCGAAGTTGACGGCGTCGGGCCGGGCTCCGCGTCCATGATCGAAGACGGTGACATCGTCCACGGCATGGGAGTGCAGGTTCCAGAGAACCGAGTGACAGAGCGCCGTGACTCCGCGGTTACCGGTGTCAGGACTGGCGCCAAACAGACAGACTTTTCGGATTTTTGTGGGTGCGATCATGATGCAGGAAGGAAAATGCAAGTCGCATGCCAATCGCCGAAGATGGCGATTTTTCACGGGCTTTCGCGATTTTCTGCGATTGTGTTCGCCTTACCTCCCCGGATCTTTCAGAATGAGAACCTCGTTCGTTGCAGGTTGAGAGTATGCGCCCCTCGCGCAGCGGTTCGCGGGGTCGTTATAGAAGAGAGCGAAGCTCTCGGGCGCGGCCCTCGCGGGGATCAAGCAGGCGACGTCTCAGCAGCCGCGATCGCGTTCAGACCGGCAAAACTGCGTGAGATACCGAGTTTCACCAGACTGTCTCCCGCGGCGCGGAAAGAAAAATCCCGCATTTCACGGCCTGTTTCACGGTCGTTCTGGCGCATTGGCATATTTATTGCGATGACGTTTCTCACGCTCGGCAAATCGGTCTGTGATGTCTCGCAGGAACCTGGCTGCGGGAATTCACAGCGGAGTGATCGTTACTACTCGTTGAAAAAGGACTGCACTCGTGTTTGACTCCACTTCCGAACGCCTCTGGTACGCTGTGCAACGTGTGACCGCCGCATTGCTGTTGATCGCCTTGTCTCCGCTGCTGCTGGTTCTGGTCTGCCTGGTCCGCCTGACTTCCAAAGGCCCCGCGTTCTACTCGCAATTGCGACCGGGCCTGGGTGGCACGAACATCCGCGTCTGGAAGTTTCGGACCATGCGGCCCGGTTCTGATAAAGACAAAACGAAAGCCCGCTCGGTCACCAGCAGTGATCCGCAGGTGACGGCGATCGGACGGGTGCTGCGTCAATTGAAGATTGATGAACTGCCGCAACTCTGGAATGTCGTGCGGGGCGAAATGGCCTTTGTGGGGCCGCGGCCGATTGCCTGCTCACTGCACGATGAGCTGTGCGTGGCCATTCCCGGGTTTGAACAGCGCCTGCAGCTTCGCCCGGGACTGACGAATGTCGGTCAGGTCTGTATCGAAGAGAATGCCGGCCAGGAGAAAGTGATCGAAGACTGGAAGCTCCGCTTCGAAGCGGAATTGCATTATCTGCATCAGCGCTCGCCAGCGTATGACCTGGTCGTGATCGTGCTGACCGTGCTGTACATCGTTCGCAAACTGGTGAATGCCGTGGGTCTAAGTCGTTTGTTCAACTCGCAGACGACGGCGGTTCCGAACGCGACCACGGGCTCGAGCGCGTCAATCGCTCGCGAGGCCGTACCGCTTGAGCTTGCGATAGATCGTCGCCGAACTAATCCCCAGAACCTCAGCCGCTTCGAAGGCCGAGCCTCCGCACAGTTCGATCGCCCGACTGATGGCCAGGCGTTCCAGTTCATCCATCGAAATGATGTCTTCCTTGGATGCAAACGGATACCCATTGGTACTGGGATGACAACCACTCGCTGCCGGCGCCGCTTCCGTTGCGCGGAACGCAGCCGGAGCCATGGGCGCTAGAGACGGCGCTGAATCCGCTCCGGCCGTCGGTGCCACCGCTGGCACAGATCTTGGGGGCAGAGCCAGCGGGGCAGGGGACCAGGCCGCGGTTGCGGGGAAAGTTGGGGCGCTCGTTCCCGAGGCCGCCGTCGCCGTGCCTTCCGCCAGCAGGTCGGGGGGCAACATGTGGGGTTCGACCGTCGTTCCATTATTCAGGATGACGACCCGCTGCATGGCGTGCATCAGTTGCCGAACGTTACCCGGCCAGCGGCACGATTCCAGCAGTCGCACCGCCGTGCGGTCGATTCCGGTGAACTGTTTTCCATACTGTTTGGAAAACATGATCACAAAGTGACTCGCCAGCAGCACGATATCGCCTTCCCGTTCGCGCAGCGGGGGCAACATGATCGGCACCACATTCAGCCGATAGTACAAATCTTCGCGGAGCAGTTTGTCCTGCACGGCGGCCCACGGATCGCGGTTGGTGGCACTCACCACCCGCAAATCGGCTTTCAGGTCTTTACGGCCCCCCACCGGGCGGTAGGTTCGTTCCTGCAGGAAACGCAGCAGTTTGCCCTGCAATAACAACGGCATTTCGGTGATTTCATCCAGAAACAGTGTGCCGCCGACGGCTTCTCCGACGGCACCCGGTCGATCGCGGTCGGCACCCGTGAAGGCCCCTTTCTCGTGGCCAAACAGCGTGGCTTCAGCCAGATCGCCTGGAATCGACGCCATGTTGAGCGGAATGAACGGGCCCCGCGCCCGGTCGCTGCATTCGTGAATGGCCGAGGCAATCAGTTCCTTCCCCGTGCCCGATTCGCCACAGATCATCACATTCACGTCGGTAGGCGCCACGTGCTGAATGATCGAATACACAGTCCGCATCTGGGGCGAGACCCCGATCAGCCCCGCGAAACCGGTTTCTGTCCCCCCGGCACCCGATTCCAGGTTCCGCAGACGCGACAGCAGGCGATGGTGTTCGGCCGCTTTCGCGACGGTGACCGTCAGTTTGGCCTCATCGAGCGGTTTGGTCAAAAAGTCGAAGGCGCCCAGCTTGATGGCTGCCGCCGCGACTTCCGGCGTGCTATGCGCCGTGGCGAAAATGATCGACGTCAGCGGATACTTCTCCCGCAACGATTCGATCAACGTGGTGCCGTCGACATCGCCCAGATGCCAGTCGAGCAGAATGACTTCGGGGATATGCCGGCCAATCGCGGTCGGGACTTCCGCAGCACTCAACGCCGCACAGGCCTGGTAACCCAGTCGGTTGAGCATCCATCCCACGAGTTCCTGAAAGTCAGGATCGTCGTCGATGACCAATATCAGCGTTTTGGCTGCCAATCGTGTGTTCCTTCCCGCAGTTTCTCGATCACCCCGAGGGCCCTGCCGCCGACGTTTGACGACAGTGCAAGCGCCGCTCGTGGCCCGGCGAAAACCGGAATCGCGTGCATCACGCACCTGTGTCAAATGCCGGCAGGAAATGGCCCCGCGGCGACGTGCCACCGCAACCGGAAACCGTTCTGCCCAGGCGTTCTATCATACTCCCTGCGGGACGGTACGCAATCAGCAGCCCTGACCCGTCCCCGATTTCCGTACATTTCCGGTGTGCGGCGAAGTCTCGCCCCGGGGGTCTGCAGTGTCTCAATCGGTGTGACACATGTGTGTCCACCCGCAAGGTGCGGGCAGGCAGGGGGGGCGCAGAGAACCCGGTCAATCTACGGATGGATGAACTGTCGGCCGTTTGAGTGGACGGTCAGCACGGGGCACGGTGAGCGGCGAATCACCTTTTCGGCCACGCTGCCCAACAGCAAGTGCATCGCCACCCCTCGGCCATGTGTCCCCATGACGATCAGGTCGATGCGGTTGTCGTCGGCGAAGTCAATGACTTCGGTGTGGGGAGGCCCATGGCGGTAGTGCGACTCGATATGCAGACCTTCCCCCTGCTGCAGGTCGATCCAGTTGTCGAGCCGGACCTGAGCGTATGTCTCAAATTGTTCACGCGTCGGCAACGGGTAGCTGTCGAACATCGGCAGATAGACGACCGGATCTTCGATCACATGCAGCAAATGCAGCGTGGCTTCAAACCGATGGGCCAGTGTGACGGCATACTGTGTCGCTTTCAGGCAGGGTTCGCTGAAATCGACGGGCAGCAGAATGTTCTTGACAGCGATCATTGACCTTTTCCCAGCCGTTACGTATTTCCGTGCATGGAGACTTCGCCTTCGTAGCCTTGCGTCCCACGCTTAACACGTCAACATATCAACATACGACTCATTAAGAAACCAACCCGGCGTGGCGATCTGATCGCAGCGTCGAATCTCCCCCGTTCTTGGTCACATTGTAACGCATCCGTAGATTTCGAGGAGCAAATCATGCAGGCATGGCCCATCGGTGTTTTCACGTCAGTTGACGCAGGACTGGGCGTTCGCCTCGACGTCGCGCAGGAACTGGGGGTGCCGACCGTCCAGATTCACGCCCCCCACAAGGCCACTCGCACCGCGGCCGCCGCCGACGCGTTTCTGCAGAAGATCAAAGCTGCCGGCATCACCCTGACCGCCGTGTTTGGCGGCTTCGATGGCGAAAGTTATGCCGACATCCCCACCACGGTACGCACCGTCGGGCTCGTCCCGCGAGACACGCGGGCCGCCCGCC
>JAFEBR010000434.1 GCA_018242565.1 Planctomycetota bacterium
ACCAACGCTGGATGACGTCCTGACTTTTCTGTCGGTCGAGGGTCACGATCCGCAACACGCCCTGGCTGGTCCCGCAGCGCAACTCGCAAAACTCAGGCAGGCTCTGGCGCGGGCCTGTGAGTTTGCCGACGACCGCATCGAACTGCTGGCGCAACTGGCCGAAGAAAGTCAGGGGCTGGCGGAAATGGATGTCTCCTTCTTATTCGATACCACGCGCAACCTGTTTGCCATTGGCTACAACGTCAGCAGCCGTCGCCGCGACGACGGGTATTACGACCTGTTGGCCTCGGAAGCCCGGTTGGCAAGTTTCGTATCGATCGCCAAAGGCGCAGTGGGGCAGAATCACTGGTTCGCTCTGGGCCGCCTGCTGACCACCACCGGGGGCGAGCCGGCCCTGTTGAGCTGGAGCGGTTCGATGTTCGAATACCTGATGCCGCTGCTCATCATGCCCACTTACGAGAACACCCTGCTGGACCATTCGTACCGGGCGGTCGTCCGACGACAGATCGCCTACGGGAAGCAACGCGGCGTGCCTTGGGGCGTTTCCGAATCGGGTTATCATGCTATCGATATCGCACAGAACTATCAGTACCGCGCGTTCGGAGTTCCCGGATTGGGACTCAAACGGGGACTGGCCGAAGATCTGGTGATTGCCCCTTACGCCACGGCGCTGGCCTTGATGGTGGAACCCGAGGCGGCGTGCCGCAATCTGCAGCGGATGGCGCACGACGGTTACCTGGGCGCCTGCGGCCTCTACGAAGCGATCGATTACACACCGTCCCGGGTCCTCCCCGGAACAACGCAGGCCGTCGTGCGCCAATTCATGGCACACCATGAGGGGATGAGCCTGTTATCGCTGGCGTGGCTCTTACTCGACAAACCCATGCAGCGGCGATTCATGGCCGATCCGGTCCTCCGGGCCGCCGATCTGCTGCTGCAGGAACGCGTCCCGCGGTCCTGCATACCGGTTTTCCCGCACGTCTCGGAAGCCAGCGCCACGCAACTCGATTCGGCCGAAACTCATGGGCTGATGCGGGTCATGACCGATCCCGGAGGATCGGCTCCCGAGGTCAACCTGCTCTCGAACGGCCGCTACCATGTTGTGATCACCAGTGCCGGAGGGGGATACAGCCGCTGGCGCGATCTGGCGGTCACGCGCTGGCGCGAAGATGCCACCCGCGACTGCTGGGGGTCGTTCTGCTATCTGCGTGACGTGGAACACGGCAATCTGTGGTCTGCAGCGTGGCAGCCGACCCTGAAGCCCGGACATCGCTACGAAGCCATTTTCACCCAGGCCCGCGCCGAATTCCGCCGGCGCGACCAGCTTTACGACGTTCATACCGAGATCAGCGTTTCGCCCGAAGACGACGTCGAACTCCGCCGGGTCACGATCACCAACCGAGCCGACGAACCGCGCACCATAGAAATCACAAGTTACGCCGAGGTGGTCCTGGCACTGCCGGAACACGACCTGGCGCACCCGGCCTTCAGCAATTTGTTCGTACAGACCGAACTGGTTCGCAACCGGCAGGCCATTCTCTGTACACGCCGACCCCGCTCGGCCGAAGAACGCCCCCCCTGGCTGGTGCATCTGCTGACAGTCCAGGGCACGACCGTTGGCGAAGTCTCGTATGAAACCGACCGCATGCGATTCGTCGGGCGCGGGCGGACGCTCGTTGCCCCCGCCGCCATGGACCCGGGAGCACGGCTGACAGACAGCCAGGGTTCGGTACTCGACCCGGTGATCTGTATTCGCCACCAGATCCGTCTCGAACCCAACGAAAATGCCCGGGTGGATTTTGTCACCGGCGTCGCCGAGTCGCGAGAGGCCGCCACCGCGCTGCTCGAAAAATATCACGATCGCCGCATGGCTGACCGCGTCCTGGACCTCGCCTGGACTCATAGCCATATTCTGCTGCGCCAACTCAATGCCAGTGAAGTGGCGGCCCAGAATTACGCCCGGCTGGCCGGTGCCATCATCTACGCCACGTCGCTGCGTCGCGCTCCCCCCGTCGTGTTGACCCGCAATCGGCGCGGGCAATCAGGATTATGGGGCTACGGCATCTCGGGAGACTTGCCCATTGTGCTGGTGCGTATCCGCGATGTGCTGCGGATCGAACTGGTTCGGGAAGCCGTGCAGGCGCATGCCTATTGGCGCATGAAAGGCCTGGCCGTCGATCTGGTCATCTGGAACGAAGACGACTCGGTCTACCGCCAGTCGCTCCAGGACACCGTCATGGATGTCATCGCCACCAGTCCGGAAGCGACGCGGGTGGACAAACCCGGCGGCGTGTTCGTGCGGCGAGGCGAGCAAATGTCGGAAGAAGACCGGGCTCTGCTGCAAACCGTGGCACGAGTCGTTCTGCTCGACGACGGCGGTTCGTTGGAAGAACAGCTGGAGAGACACGGTCGCAGCGACGTCTCGATCCCCACGCTGCGCACACCGCGTCGTCCTCCTGAGCCCGCTCCGCCCGTCCCCGTCCCGCAGCGCAATCTGACGTTCTTCAATGGACTGGGGGGCTTCAGTCCTGACGGCCGCGAGTACATTACGATCCTGCCGCCGGGCGCAGCCACGCCGGCCCCGTGGGTCAATGTGATCGCGAACCCCTATTTCGGCTCAGTCATCTCCGAAAGTGGCGCCGCTTACACCTGGGCGGAAAACTGCCACGAGTACCGGTTGACCCCCTGGAGCAATGACCCGGTCAGTGACGTCAGCGGTGAGCACTTGTACCTGCGCGACGAAGAAACCGGCCGATTCTGGTCTCCGACCCCGGCCCCGGCCCGCGGTCGCAATGCGTATGTCGTCCGCCACGGATTCGGCTACACCATCTTCGAATCACACGAGGAGGGTATCCGCACCGAGTTGTGCTTCTACGTTGCCACCGATGCGCCCGTCAAATTCGCCCGGCTCAAAATCACCAACCTGTCAGGCCGACGACGACGCCTGTCGCTCACCGGGTACTGGGAATGGGTTCTGGGCGACATCCGCGCCAAGACACTGATGCATATCGTCACCGAGGTAGATCCACAAACCGGCGCCATGTTGGCCCGCAATGGATACAGCCCGGAATTCGCCGACAAAGTCGCCTTCGTCGATTGCACCGAATCGCAGCGGACGGTTACCGCCGACCGCACCGAGTTCTTCGGTCGCAATGGCACCCCCGCCAATCCCGCCGCACTACGCCGCACGCGTCTTTCAGGACGGGTCGGAGCCGGCTTCGATCCGTGCACCGCCATGCAAGTTCCCTGCGAACTGGCCGAGGGACAGGAACGTGACATCACCTTCATCCTGGGCGCGGGCCGCGACACCGAGGACGTGCGACAACTCATTGGCCGCTTCCGCACGACCTCCCACGCACAGCAGGCACAAGAGGGGGTCTGGCACTATTGGAGCCGCACCCTCGGCGTGGCGTACTGCGAGACCCCCGACCCCGCCGTGAACGTGCTGGCCAACGGCTGGCTGGTCTATCAGATTCTGGCCTGCCGGATGTGGGCCCGTACCGGTTTCTATCAATCCGGCGGGGCGTTTGGCTTCCGTGACCAATTGCAGGATGCGATGGCCCTGGTGCATGCCGAGCCCGGACTGTTGCGCGAACAGCTGTTGCGGGCCGCCGCCCACCAGTTCCGCGAAGGCGACGTGCAGCACTGGTGGCACCCGCCGGCCGGACGCGGAGTCCGCACGCACTTCTCCGACGATTATCTCTGGCTGCCTTACGCCGTGTGCCGATACGTGGCAGCCACTGGCGATACGGGAGTTCTCGACGAACGAGTGCCGTTTCTGGACAGTCGCCCCGTACGTCCCGAGGAAGATGCCTATTATGATCTGCCCCAGGTCTCGTCCGACATCGGCTCGCTGTACGACCACTGTCTCCGCGCGCTCGAGCATGGTTTGCGCTTTGGTTCGCACGGACTGCCCCTCATGGGGGGTGGCGATTGGAATGACGGCATGAATCTCGTCGGCGCTAACGGCACGGGCGAAAGCGTCTGGCTGGCATTCTTTCTGTATGACCTGCTGAATCAATTCGCGGAACTGGCGCAACGCCGCGGCGATCTGACGTCGGCCGACAAGTTTACTCTCGAAGCGGGTCGTCTGCGGGGCAACATCGAACTGCACGGCTGGGATGGCCAGTGGTATCGCCGAGCCTATTTCGACGATGGGACTCCCTTGGGATCCGCGACGAATCCGGAATGCCAGATCGACTCGCTGTCGCAATCGTGGTCGGTCCTGTCGCGTGCCGGAACCCAGGAGCATTCGCAAACCGCCATGGACAGCGTGGACCAGCGACTCGTTCGCCGCGACGCCCGTCTGATTCAGTTGCTCGATCCTCCGTTCGACAAATCGCCGTTGAATCCGGGCTACATCAAGGGCTATGTCCCCGGCGTGCGTGAAAATGGCGGGCAATATACTCATGCGGCGATCTGGACGGCGATGGCCTTTTCGGCCATGAGGGACAATCGCCGGGCCTGGGAAATGTTTTCGCTGATCAATCCCATCACACATTCGCAGAGTCCCGAAACCGCCGCCATTTATCGCGTGGAACCCTACGTGGTCGCGGCCGATGTGTATGCGGTCGTTCCGCATGTCGGTCGTGGCGGCTGGACCTGGTACACCGGTTCGGCAGGCTGGATGTATCGGCTGATCACCGAATCGCTGCTGGGGCTGCATCGGGAAGTCGACCAACTCCGCTTCACTCCCTGCCTGCCCCCCGAGTGGCCGTGTTACACGATCCATTATCGGTTCTACGAAACGGTCTACCACATCACGATCCAGAACGGCGGGGACGGGCGAACGATTCGGCACATCCAGGTTGACGGTGCTGACCAGAGCGACACCACGCTGCGCCTGATCGATGACCGCCAGGATCACCACGTCACGATCGATTTGAATTGATCCCCCATCGATCGAGGTGCTTTGGACAACCGTAACGGGCTTCGCTCCCGGCGCACCGACTGCGAAAACGGTGCGTGCCGTGAAGTGACGCACCTGCGTTTTCAACTCGCCGCGTGCCGGTGCCTCCGCTTCGGTTTCGCCAAGTCCTGTGGCCGAGTTCTCGCATTTTTCCACCAGGGACGACGAAGAACTATCGCAGAAGTCTGGCGACCACACATTCGCCCCCACAACACGCGACGACATCAGCGGCCTGACTGCACAGCCGGAATTCCGTGGGCGAATTGAAAGACAAACTTCCAGTGCAAAGCCAGTCCCATCAGAACAGCCACATGCCACAATTCGTGCGGTCCGATAAACCGGGGCAGGAGAATCGGCCAATGCAGGCTCAAACAAACCGCCCCCACGGTATATGACAGTCCGCCCCAGATCATCGGCTGGACAAATTCAAAACCAAATCGTTTCCACAACAGCAGGCAGGAAATCAGCCCGCCCCAGCCAAACAGCAGAAAGATGGCAATCCCGATTTCAGAGGAGATTCTGTCCGCGTACACCGTCCGGAGTGTGATGCCGACAATGGCCAGCGACCAGACCAGCAGTAGCGATCCCCAGCGCTGAATGCCCCGATCGAGAATCGCATGCACGGGCGTGATCGTGCCCGCAATCAGCACGAAGACAGCCGCGATATCCAGTTGCCGCATGACATCGCGGGCGGTCCCCGGCCACAGCATGTGATACCCCGCACTCATGAGCAGCAGTAACACAGACGAGCCGGCCATGACCGCCAGGCTGGCCGTACGAATCACGCATCCACGGCCCCGTCGGATGAGATAGACCGCCACAATAGAAAAGACGACGGCAGCGAGCAGATGGGTGAAACAATTGATGGGCTCACGAATTCCCGGGAGCGCGTGCACCTCAATGACCTCCATACTGCACTCCCTCGCGTCACGACAACCGTCGCTCATTCCTCGGGTTCGCCTCCCCTGACGGGCAGAATGGTCGAAGCGTCACCCGTGGGCACGGAGGACTGCTTCCACCATTCCTCGCCAGGACGGCCTGTGGCCGGCCGACGAACTTTTCCCTCAACGTTTCGGGACTCCCAGGCAGATGCGGAATCCGTCGCGCGAATCTGAGTAACTCGGGCTTTGCAGACCAAGACGGACCGCACACCGGGCGTTGCCGGGCACATCAAAATAATTCCCGCCACGGCAGACTGGGCGAGGATTCTCGGTCACGACATGCAATTCTTCATGTCCCCCCTTGGGATCGAAATCGTCCAGGATGACTTCCCAGACCCCGCCGCACATGTCCGCGAGACCAAACCCATTGCGGCCACGTTCGCCATAATGGTCCACGGGTGACACGAACGAGAACCCATCGCTCCAGGGAGCCTTGCCCAGCGGCCAGGTCTGTTTCCGATCGGGCAGAAAGTCGATCGCCGAAATATTCAGCCGCCCTTCTCCATCCTGAAGTTCATTCCCCCACCAGAAATAGAGACTCTCCTGACTGCCCCCTCGGCAGCCATATTCCCATTCGGTTTCCGCGGGCAATCGATATTCCAGACCCGACGGTAAGCGGCCCGCCTCACGCTCGCGTGTCGTGAGCCATTTGCAGAACGCTCGTGCGTCATTCCAGCTCACACAAACGACAGGAAAATCTTCACGCAACGGAAAGGCGAAATTCGGATCCCGCCAACTCTTTCCGGGCATCGGATCCCACGGATGCACCACCTTGGACGTAAGCCGATACCCTTTCCATTGCGGGTTAAAGCACTGTGTTTTGCCTCCCGGCTTTTCGGCATCGGTCACGTACGAAGTCTCTTCGGTGAACCGGCGGAATTGGCCGACCGTGACTTCCGTGCGGCCCATCCAGAAACCATCTTTCACTTTCATGCGCCGTGGACGTTCCCCCTCGTACGACTCACGTTCGGTACCGGCTTGGGCGCCCCCCTCGATGCCAACCGCCCAGGCTTTTTCTTCCGGAGTACTGCCCATCATGAACTCGCCGGGCGGAATATACACGAGTTCCAGGGTGACTCCTTGACTGAGATCGAGCTTGCGGGTGGCTCCCTTGCGAGGTTCCTGGGCCTGTGCGCTGCCGGTGAATAAGGTTCCACAAAGCAACCCGACTGCCAGGATCAGACAGTTCTTTTTTCGCGCCGCCAACACTCGTACGAGACTCATTCATCAACTCCTGAGATCCGAGATTTGTGGTGGACAGTGTCGACTGCTCTGCACTCACGCCAGTCAAAACAGTCAGCCGCTTGATCTTAACGATTTTGCGCAGCGTTTGCTCCCCACGCGATGCGGCTTCCGCATTTCGTGAATCTCGGCCAGAAGGCGACCGGCCAGGGAGCCGCATCTCGGCATGAGCAAACGACACACGTTGAACCGCCACGATGGGTGGCAGCCTGCTGCGTGCACGACTTTCTTTACGGACGTAGCCCCACTAAAATCGATCTTTCGCTCGGCCCATTCCCAAACGGGCCACATCAGTCCCCAAAAAACGTACCGACGGCCGGTTGACCTAAGCCCACGGTTTCCTGGCAGTCGGAACCGGAGAACTTGATCATGCACTTGCGGACATCGCTGCACCTTCTGGCCGTTGCCGGTTTCTGCTTCTGGGGGACGTCAAATCTCGCCGGTGCCGATGGTGCGCCCGGATCGTCGCGCGACTGGCCTGCCTTTCGCGGCACCACGGGGATGGGAGTTTCGACAGCAAAAAACCTGCCGGTCGAATGGCACGAGACCAAAAATGTGGTTTGGAAAACCCCTCTTCCTGGACCGGGCGCTTCGAGTCCAATCGTCATCGGCGACCGCATCTACTTGACGGCCTATACAGGGTATTTCATCCCGAACCAGCAAGGCGGCAGCCTCGAGGAACTGCAACGTCACCTGATCGCATTGCGACGTACCGACGGCCAAATCGAATGGGATCGGGCCCTGCCCGCCAAGCTTCCTGAAGAAAAGCAGATTCGCGATCATGGTTATGCGGCCAATACGCCCGCCGCCGATGCCGAACGGGTCTACGCATTTTTCGGCAAATCGGGTGTGATGGCGTTTGATCACAGTGGCAAGACACTCTGGGAGACCGATGTTGGCTCGAAAACCAATGGCTGGGGGACGTCCGCCTCGCCCGTACTATTCGGCGATCTGGTCATTATTAATGCCAGCGTCGAAAGCGAATCGCTGATTGCGCTCGATCGCCGCACGGGTGCAGAAGTCTGGCGTGCCCAGGGAATTCGCGAATCGTGGAACACGCCTGTCGTCATCCAGGCGGAGTCAGGTCGTCAGGAGCTGATCGTGGCCACGCATGGCAACGTGCTGGCGTTTGCTCCCGCGACGGGCCAGAGCCTGTGGTCGTGCAAGACCGATATTGGCTGGTACATGGTCCCCAGCATCGTCGCTGATGCGGGCATCGTCTACTGCCTGGGGGGACGCTCGGGAATTGCCGCCCTGGCCGTCCGCGCCGGTGGCAGTGGTGATGTCACTGCCACCCATCGACTCTGGACGAGCGTCAAGGGCTCCAATGTGACTTCGCCCATCGTACGCGACGGGCACCTGTATTGGATGCACGAACAGAGCGGCGTCGCCTATTGCGCCAAACTGGCGACCGGTGAAATCGTCTACGAACGGCGACTGGAACGGGCGGGGCAAGTCTATGCATCGGCCCTGCTCGCGGATGGACGAATCTACTATCTGACCCGCGACGGCCGCACCTTCGTACTTGCCGCCACCCCGGATTTCGAGCAACTGGCCATCAATGATCTGCGCGATGGCAGCGTGTTTAATGGCAGCCCGGCTGTTGATGGGTCACGATTGCTGATCCGGTCCGATAAGTACCTGTACTGCATTGGGAAATAGCGATTGCCGCGCGACTGGCGGCGTTGTTACAGGTTTGTGACAATTTCCGGACGCTGAATCGGCTAACATTGGATACCTGGAGCCCCCGCTCTCTGTTCCGGTGTCGATTGAATTCCAGTTCAATGCCGACAGCCAATGCCCCGACCTGTCGGACCGCCATTGAGCTTCCGCGAATCCCGAGGTGTGCGATGCGAGTGCCGCTGTCACTGTTCGTGTTGAGCCTGGTCATCACGCAGCTTCCGTATTCACTCGCCGGGCGTCGCGGCCTCGTCGCCAGCGAATCATCGCGTTCTCCGCGTGGCGATTCTCAAGGAACAGAATTATCCACCTGGCGTGCGCAACTGCAGGACTCTGACCCGGCGATTCGCGAAACCGCCGCATTGGCCTTGGCCGCGAAGGGCATCAGCGACCAACAGGTGCTCGATGAACTCGTCGCGGGAATGAGGCGACTGCGCATCGGTGTCTACTTGACGCAACCCGTCCCCGCCTATCTGTGTCAGGCAGCACTCGTCAAACTGGGCCAGCCCGCGATCCCGGTGCTGGTGCAAGCGCTCGCAGAAGACCAATCCCCCGTCCAGGCCCTGGCATTACAAGCGCTGGGCCAGATCGGACCGTCAGCCCGGACCGCCGTGCCTGCGATCGAGAAATTGCTGACCCCCAACGACATCCCCCGCATGTGTCTGGCCGCCGAAGTGAAATGGCGAATTGATGGCGATGCCGATTTCACACTGCAGCGAATGATCCCCCTGCTCGACCAACCATCGGGGCGTAGATGCAACGGGGCCGTGTACACTCTGGCCAAAATGGGTCGCGCGGCCAGCCCCGCCCTGCCCGCCCTGTTTTCGGCCCTGAAACAGCATGAGAGCCCGCACGTGTTACACGCGATCAGCCAAATCGCTCCGTATGCGAAAGACCAGGCACTGCCAGGATTACGTGCGGCCGCCGAAGACTCGGTTCTGGCAGATGATATCGCGATCGTCCTGCACGATCTGGGGGAACCGTCTGACGAATTGATCAAAAAGCAGCTCACACGCCTGCGAGACTGCCAGCCAAACGACGGTCGGAATCCGCAGCGAATCGTGTATTCGATCGTGATTCACGGACCTGCGGCGAAAGACGCTGCTGGCGACTTGATCGATCTTCTCCAACACCAAAATCCCGAAGTGCGGCGTGCCGCCGCGTGGGGAATCCCAAGGGTGTTTGCGGATGATCAGGTGGTGATTAAGGCCTTGACCGCGGCCCAAACCGATCCTGAAGTGGCCGAGGAAGCCCAGAAGGGCCTTGACATGCTGCGGGAAGCCCGTCGCACACCAGATCGCTGATAACAAACCGATTGCTCAGCCGGTTGTTGCAACGGCTGAGCAGTGTGCGAATCGGATCGAACGAATCCCCAGCCAAAGGCTCAGCCGAACAGCGCCATGATCGGTTTACCCATCGTCAGCGAGCGGGAGATCCCACTGGCATCCAGAGGATTGTTGACAGGGATATCGAGGGCGTGATAAATCGTCGCCGCGAGGTCTTCCGGACGGACCGGATTGCTGGTGGGATGTTCGCCGTACTTGTTCGACGTCCCGTAGACTTTTCCTCCGCCGATTCCTGCCCCGGCGATGATCGAAGAAAAGCACTGCGGCCAGTGCTGGCGTCCGGGAGGATCCTGCTTGAGCACATAGGGTGTACGACCAAATTCCCCCGTGACAACGACCAGCGTATTTTTCAACATGTCGCGCTCGACGAGGTCGGTGAACAATCCAGCCAGCGCCTGATCGAGCCGCGGCAGACAAAAGCCCATGCCATACGACCCGTTCCCAAAGGCATTGCCCATGCCCATATTGCCGCCGTGCATGTCCCAGCTGCTGCTGGGTGGCCCGGCCTTATCGTGCTCGGCCTGCCCCGTCCAGCCGTTGACTGTGACGAAACGGACCCCTGATTCGACGAGGCGGCGTGCCAGGAGCAGGTTCTGCCCCAATGGATGCATTCCATACCGTTCGCGAATCTCGGCTGGCTCGCTGGCGAGATCAAACGCCTGCCGGCCCTCTTGCCGGGTCATGGCATCGTAAGTCTTTTCCCGCAGATCGGACCAGTCCTTGACGCGCTGGTCCCGATCCAGTCGCAACGATTCGAGACCGCTGAGCAACACCTTACGTTCACCAAACCGCTCCTCGTCGTACGAGTCGTAGATTTCGGGCGGTTTGAAATCAGGCATGGCCGGATGGTTGTCCGCCCCGCCGATGAACAGCGGCGCATAGGCCGAACCGAGGTAGCCTCCGATTCCAATATTGGGCGCACAAAAAACCGGGGGACCGACACATTTGATGAGCCAGGCGTTGGAGACAAAGTTCCGGGTGCTGGGCTTGTGCTTGGCGACGAATGAGCCCAGGTAGGGCTGCGAGTCCGGAACTCCTTCCTGAACCCGTTTTTCGGATTGACCGCTCAGCAGATTATGCATCGCATCGAAGTGATTGTTGATGGCCCCGGGATGCGACATCGAATTGATCAGCGTGAAATGCTGGGTCAACTGGGCCAGCCGGGTATGCATCTCGTTGATCCGCATCCCCGGGACTTTCGTCTCAATCGGCTCGTAGGGTCCACGATAATCCAGCGGCGCCTCGGGCTTCATGTCCCAGGTATCGACATGGCTGGGACCGCCGCACAGCAGGACGAAAATACAGCATTTTTCCGATGCGACCGCCTTGCCTGACGAATCGACCTTGTCGGCCCCCAGGACCATCCCCGGCAAGCCATAACTTAAGGCGCCCAGGCCCGAAGCGATTAAGGCCTGTCGTCGATTCAACTGGAAGTCGCTCATACCAATTCCTCTGTCCCAGAAAAAGGATTGAGCTACGGCCCTGCTGTGGTCCGCAGCCTTGCGTCATCGGTTGCTGGTCATTTTGCCAGCGGGCAGATCGTGACTGATCCGCAAACCACCGTCACGTTCGCAACGCATCCATAATAGCTGATGGGTCGCCAGCTTATCAACAGCGACTGCGAGCGGTTCCCAAGGATTCACCGAGCCTGGCTCAAGGGCCACGTAAATTGCGCTCACCCCACCCGACCGGCACCGGCAGATGGGGCCAGCGTTCCATTTGTTGTCGGCGACGGCACTCAGCCACGATCACGTCTTGGCGGTTGATCGCCGAGACCTGACGCGATGGACTACGACAGCGTCACTTTCGTACTCGAATAGTATACCGCGGAATTGATATTCATGCTGTTGAACAATGTGGCCAGCGATGCTTCCAGATTCAGCGACAGTGAAATGCCGTTGCTCTGCAACCGCGAGTTCGCGACTGCAATCAACGAATTCACAGTCACAATGCCGCTGCCATTCCCCAGAGTCGGGCTGAAGGGGAGGAGGCTCGTGCCGTCAATCCAGGTGGTGCCATAGATGTAGTACGAGTACACGTTGAGTTTCAGACAGGCGAGTTGCGTCGACAATACGGCGGAATAATTGCTGCTGCCAGAATTTGTCGTCAGCCAGGCCTGGAACGCGGCGACGCTGGCAAACGAACTGACCAGCGTGCCATCTCCATTCCGCAGATACAACGAATTCGACGCGAGTTGCGAATTCAGGTACCCGAGTCCACCGGTTGAGACGGTCCCCAGTCGGGTCAAAGCCGCCGCACTCGACCAGTAGGCCACCCCGTAACTTCCCGGGGACGGAATGGTGCGTGTGGTGTCGGTGATTTTGACGTTGATGGTCTTGGTGGACGAACTGCCCAGAAAGTTCACGGGCGAAACACCGTCGGAATACGTTGCGACCAGGGTATGATTCAGCCCCGCGGTACTGCCTTTGAGCCCGACGGTCAGCGAATAGCGGGTCGTGTTCCCGGCGACGTAGACGGTTTGCGTTCCCGCAACATCGGCGCCATCGATATTGAACGTGACGGCCCCCTCTTTGATCATGGCCGAGTTACTGGTGTTGGTGACCAGTGCCGTGAGAGTCACCTGTCCGGTGGCGGTGCCGGTGGTGACCGACGTGGCGGACAACGACAGACTGGTCTGCGCCGAATTGATCTGATCGGTGACGCTCTTCGACGCGTTGTTGTAGTTCCCGGAAGTATCGGTGAAGGTCACCGTGTCGGAATAGACCCCGGCGTGGGAATGAGCCGTGCCGGAGATATTCAAGATTCCGATCGCCAGTCCCCCCACTCCAGTCACCTTACCCGAAGCGTAGTGCGACACGCCGTCGTAAGTGACATTGTAACCCGTCACGCTGATCGTGGGGGTGGCTTTCGCGATACTGTCCGGGACTGTGCCACTGGCATTGTTGTAGTTGCCTGTGGGGTCGGTGAAAGTCCAGGAATCGGACCAGGAACCGGCATTGGTATGCACCGTCTTGTTCAGATTCAGTCCAGCCAATACCACATTCCCGATTCCGGTGGCGCTACCGGTCGCCACGTGGGATTTTCCGTCATATGTGACGCTGTACCCCACCACCGTCACAGAGGCATCGGCCTTACCGATCGTATCGACAATCTTGCCGCTGGCCGGTTGGTAGTTCAACGACGGTTCTTTAAAGCCCCAGGAATCGTTGTACACACTGGCGTTCTTGTGCGTCGTCGTCGACAACGTCAGATATTGAGTCAGGTCGACATCCGACAACACACCGCCCACCCAGATATTGTGCGCGATGGCAGTCCCCGTCGCAGTGTGACTGACCCCGTCAAATGTGACCGTGTAGGGAGTGACCGTGATACTGACCGGCGCCTGCGTGATCTTGTTGTACACCGAAACGGCTGAGTTCTGGTAATTCCCCGTGGTGTCGGTATAGACACAAAAATCAAGATACAAACCGGCATTCGTATGCGAAGTGACCGCCAGATTCAGGCCAGCACTGAGATCTTCCCCGTTGACCCCCGTAGCCGTACCGGTCGCCGTATGCGCCAGATTGTCGAACACGACACTGTACGGTGTCACGACGATCGTCGCTTTGGCCTTCGTAATGGTGAGCTTTGACTGATTCAGAGCCGGCGTGTTGGTGAACACGATACTGCCAATGCTGTAGTTTCCGCTCACGGCGAGCGTCCCCTGCGTGATGGGCCAGTCCGAGCCCGCGGGGCTGAAATTCGTCGCCGTGGTTGCCAGCGCTCCCGTGAAGGCCGGGGTCTCTCCGCCGACATTTCCGGTGTAAGTGTACGTCGGGTTGGGAGTACTGCCGTACGTCATCGTTTGATTCGGCACGTTGATGGTGAGGACGGCGGGATTCACCTGCAACGTCGTCGACGCGTCAGGGGCCGGCAGATAGCCGACGGCCGTTGCCTCATCGACAAAGGTCACGGTGTAGGTCGTGGCCTGAAGAGTGTTGCTCGAGAAATCGGAACTGAAATTTCCGGCGATATCGACGGTCGCCTGCTGGGTAACACCGTTCAACGTAATTGCGACTGTGTCCCCAACCGGGAATTTGCCCGCCGCTTCAATATGTCCCGATATCGTGTCCATCGTCGTGCCATACGTGATCGTCGGCGCACTCAAACTACTGAACACGGGCTGCAGTTCAGAACCTGTACCCGTTGTAAAAACAAAGAAGATCGGGTTCGTATCCGATACATGATCGGTATCGGTCGCCAGGATCTCACCCATATATTTTGTGCTGGCCGTGAGCCCAGAAGTACTGATTGTGACTACGACACCGGTGGTGGCGTTCGAGCTGGCCAGATTGCCGGATGATGGAGAAAGGCTCGTGATATTCGCCGCTGGCAACAGGGTGTACCCTGCCTCTGGGGTGAACCCGTCTACGGCTGCGACACTCCAGTTCACGCCCCCGGCATTCGTTGTCGACACCTGAATGGTGCGGGTGAACGTGGAGTCATACACGACCGACGCGCCCCAGTTGTCGTTCACACCGTCGACGGTGGTATTGTAGGCCTTGCCGTTATACGTCAGATTGACCGCCGCCAGTAATTGGCGATTTTCGAGCAGTTCACAGGCCCCCACTTCGGTCGAAATGGTGAGCAACGCCGGGGATTTACGGCGGGTGCGATGCGACCGGCTCCACGCCCGCTGCCACTGTGCCACGCCTTGTCTCACCAGTTTTGACCAGTTGGAACTCATGAGCCTGAGCCTTTTCTTGATTCCAGGTGAATTGGCAGGCTGCCCCTCAGCCACTGCCGTATTTCGCCGCTTGCTGTGTCAGAGTATTTCCTACACGAATTATGACGGTGACACCTGGGCGTGGACAACCCCCCGATTCCCTGCTTTCGGAACAAGCCGTTCCAGCACTTTTCGCGGAAAAATAGCGCAAATCAGACTTTGCGGCCATTTTCGGTATTCAGACAAGCCGTCAGATCTGTTTCCCGGCTGTGACAGCGACTTGGCCGCCAGTCGCGAAAATAAAGGCGCTGAACCGCGAGACACGGCCGGCAGCAAACGGATGCCGTGAAACGTGGGCCTTGATCGCGTGGTTATCGGCGGACACGACCAGCGGTCCGCCACCGGTCCAGTCGGACGCCATGGCGTGCCAACAGCACCAGCAACTCCCGTCCCCCGTGTGTAATCGGTGGCGCTCGCTGCGTCATACCGCATGCCACCCATTTTTTATATCGCGGCACGCACGATCGGCGGCCGTGAGCTTGAACACCCGCAACTTCATCGGAAACGCCCCGATACAGACATGACACCCACGTTGCGAAGAATGCCGGGCACTGCAAAACAAATTTTTTAGCTGCTTGATCGCGATCGGAATTTGCCGTCCGTTCAAAACAAGTCAGGACTCCGGGCACGGGCCAACACATCTCATCCGTGTGGACCGTTCCGGAGCGTCTGTCACTTCGCTCGGCGGCGTTGTGTCTGCTTGTCGATCACGGTCTTTGCCGGGTGAATTCACTTCACACGCAAATTGCCGGCCGCTCTGGCTGGCAGGCTTGTCGCACGTTGCGTCGCGGGCCCTGTCGGTGTTTGAAATGTCCCTTCACCCCTCACTTACAGGAGTGCTGCGAATGCTGAGTTTTTCCCGTTGGCTGGATTTCTGTCGTCGTGTGTCGGCTCCCCGCACGCGACGCTCCGGGCGTCGATCCACTGCACGGGTCAATCGCCCGTGTGAAATCGAAACTCTGGAAGTCCGTTCGCTGCTGGCCGGTGGCGTGAGTGTCGGCTGGTCAATCACCAACGACTGGGGCACCGGCTTCCAGGCCCAGGTACAACTGAACAACTCCCAGACCACGAGCGTTTCGAACTGGCAACTCGCATTTGACTACGCACCGAACATTTCGTCCATCTGGGATGCGGTCATCGTCAGCCACACGGGCAGCCACTACGTCATCAAAGGGGCCACCTGGAACAGCAACCTGCCGGCGGCGGGCAATGTGACGTTCGGGTTCGTGGCCAACGGGGCCAGCACGAGCAGCGCCACCAATTTCACATTGAACGGGACGGCGATCGGCAACACGACGTCGGCACCGACCTTGTCCATTGCCGACAGTTCCATCAGCGAGTCGCTCACGCAGACGGTCACAGAACCATTCGTGGTCACGTTGTCCGCGCCGGCGACGAGTCTGATCAGCGTGGACTACACCACGGTGAACGGAACGGCAACCGCCGGCACGAATTATCAGGCCACCAAGGGGACCCTCGTATTCAACCCCGGGCAAACCCAACAGACGATCAAGGTCAACGTGTTGAGCGCCCCGACGGCAGCGGCCGCGACGACTTACCAGCTCACCCTGAGCAACCCGAAGGGGGCCACGCTCTCTCGCAACCAGGCAACCGGTACGATCCTGAATCCGGCGGCGAAAACCACCGGAAAATTCCAGTTTCGGGTAACGAGCGACTGGGGCAGCGGATTCACGGGAGAGATTACCGCGACCAACACCGGCACGACGGCCATCAATAACTGGCAAATGGGCTTCGACTTTCCCGGGCAGATCACTTCCATCTGGAATGCCAGTGTGGTCAGTCATATCGGCAACCATTACGTCATTCAAAATGCCGGGTGGAACAGCAGCATCGCATCGGGAGCCAGTGTGACGATCGGCTTCAACGGCAGCCCCGGGAATGTTACGACGGGCCCCACGAATTACGCGTTTCTCGGACAGCAGTCCGGCGGAACCGGAGGGACGGGAGGGACCAACCAGGTCCCCACCCCGGCCAATGACACCGTGTTTGCCAACATGAATCAGACCACGGTGATCAACGTGCTGGCGAATGACACCGACCCCAATGGCGACACGTTGACAGTGACCGCAGTCACGGCCGCATTGAATGGGACGGCCGTGCTGAAAACCGATGGCTCGGTCTCGTATACACCCAAATCAACCTTTGCGGGTGCCGACTCGTTCACCTACACCGTCAGCGACGGCCACGGAGGGACCGCGAAGGCCACCGTGAAGCTGACCGTGGGAACGCCATCGAGCAGCGCCGCCTGGCCCGCCCAGTATTACGCTCCCTACGTTGATATGACCTTGTATCCCACGTACGACCTCGTCGCCGCCGCGGCCACCAAGCAGGTGAAATACTTCACATTGGCGTTCATCGTCTCAGACGCCAACCAGCAGCCCGCCTGGGGTGGTTATACGGAATATGAAGTGAATGGCGGCACGTTTGATGCGAAACTCAGGCAGCAGATTGCCAACCTGCGGGCCGCCGGTGGCGATGTGATGGTCTCGTTTGGCGGAGCCGCCAACCGAGAACTGGCCGAGACAATTACCAGCGTCAGCCAATTGACCACGGCCTACCAGACGGTCATCAATGCGTACAACTCCACCCACCTCGACTTTGACATTGAGGGTGCGGCGGTCGCCGACCGGGCTTCCGTGGACCGCCGTTCGCAGGCGCTCGCCACCCTCCAAAAGAATGCCGCCGCTCTGGGGCAGACACTGCAGATCTGGCTCACACTGCCCGTCATTCCCAGTGGTTTGACGGCCGATGGCCTGTATGTCGTGCAATCAGCCCTGAAATACGGGGTCCAGTTGGCGGGAGTCAATGTCATGACGATGGATTACGGCGAAAGTGCCGCACCGAACCCGGCAGGGCAAATGGGAACGTATGCGATCGAGTCCGCCACCAGTGTGTTTGGACAGCTTCAGAAACTGTATGGATCGACAAAGACGAGCGCTCAATTGTGGGGCATGATCGGCGTGACCCCCATGATTGGAGTGAATGACGATACGAACGAAGTGTTCGACCTCAATGCGGCCCGACAACTGCTGGCCTTCGTCGAGCAGCAGGGGCTGGGGCGGATTTCGATCTGGTCACTCAACCGCGACACGGCCAGCACGACCTCCAAAACGTATGTCGACACGACCAGCAGCAGCATTGTGCAGAGTGAACTGGCCTTCTCGTCCATTTTCGAAACGCTGATGGCCGGAGTCGGTTGAATACGATGGTCGCCGGGAGTGCGCCGCGTCTGGCCCCCTGCCGCGGTGGCACTCCCGGATCGACCATCCCCCCCTGTAAATCTGGACCAGCGACTGGCGCGCCAGCAGGTTCCCGGGTGGCCCATCCGTGGACACAATCGGTGATGACCTGGCGCGATACGGCCACGAACCGAGCGAGAAACTCGTACAACCAATACGGCTGACGGGCCGAATTCCGCCCCAGCGCCGGCCTTTGCGCTCATGTTCCCTCTGGGACAAGAATGGGATTGGACCGTGCCGGGAGCGTCCGGTACAATTCGGTTCGGAGAATTCGCGGTTATTCCCCAACGGGTTCCAGTCCGGGGTCATCTGCCATGTCACTGCTGTCCACCGTTTCGATTAAACCGCAATCCCCTTCGGCGGGGCCCTTGACGGACGATGGCCGCGCCGTCGAACGCTTGCAGCAACAGTTGCATGCCACCCGCCGCGCGGCCATGAAGCAACAGCGTCTGGCAGGAATCTGCTGGCTGGCCATGGCGTTGGCTTTGGCCTTGGCCGGCATGGCACTGATCGACTTTTATGCGGAATTGGCCACCCCCTGGCGCGCCGCATGGCTGGTCGTCTGTCTGACGGCAATTCTGATCGGTGGAATTCAGGGGTGGCGCCAGATTTTGGTGCGGAACACGCTGAAGCGCACGGCAGCCGATGCGGAGGGTCATCTGGCAACATTTGGCCAGCGCTTGCGGACCACGCTCGATTACGCGCACAACCATCCGGAGCCAGCCCCGGCCTCGGCGACATTACTGACCGCCTTGCGCACAGACGCCGTGCGGCTGGCAGACCAGACCGACTGGAAAGCCCTGGTGAGCACCCGGCCGGCGCTGCTGGCGTTGGTTGGCCTGGTGGGTGTCGCGATGGCGTGGAGCGCAGGGTTATTCGCCTACCCCGAGTTTCGAATTGCCTCAGGCCGCGCCTGCTTGCTCCCTTTCGAATATACGACCGTCGCATACAGCCCACGACAGTCCACGGTGAAAATCGGGGAGTCGATCGAGATCACGGCCCAAGTCACGGGACGCCCCATCGAGTCGGCACAGCTCCGATATCGAGAGACCGGTTCTCAGGCGGAATGGAAAACAGTGGACCTGGTTTCCGCCGAAATCGATTCCACAGACTCCGCAGACACGCCGTCACCAAAACTCTCGGGAACACTTACGGCCCGAATCGAAAATCTGCAACATGACCTGGAGATGGAAGTGGTCGCCGGTCCACGACCGCTCCCCCCGGGCAGCATTACCGTACTGCAACCGCTGACGATCGAGTCCAGCGAAGCATCCATCGTGCCCCCGGCCTACACCGGCAAACCCGCGCAAGCGGTGGAAGGGCTCGATCTGAAAGTCTGGGAAGGCTCGGCGGTGCATGTGCAACTGACTCTGAACCGCCCGGCGGCAGAGGCCAAACTCAGCCCTCTTATGTCGGGTCAACCACCCGCTAACGGCTCGGCTGCCGCGGCCGCAGAGTCAACGCCCAGCGTCACGACAGACGGCGAGCTGATCAAGATCCTCATCCCCGACGTTCGGCACGATGTCGTGTTTTCCATTTCGGCGACCGCCGCCGATGGCATGGAGTTAAGCCCCGAGCGACTTTCCGTGCGGGTCCAGTTGGACCGCAAGCCAGAAATCAAATTCCTGCAACCCTCCGAGGAACTGGTGGTGACTCCCACCACGGAAGTCCCCGTGGTGGCTGAAGCCAAGGACGACCTCGGTCTGCACAAAGTGGGTGTCGTCTTTCAAGTGGGATCCGACGAGTTTCAAGTGCTGAAAGAAGTGGATGCCGCAGGAGCGGCGGAACCTTTGACACTGTCGGAAGTCCTCGAACTCGAGTCCCAGGCCCTGACCCACAAAAGTGCCATCACTTACTACGCCTACGCGGAAGACAATTATTTCGGAACCCCTCGGCGCACGACGACTCCGCTGCGCTACATTGACATCCGGCCCTATAAGCTGGCCTATCAACTGCAGGAAGGGGACGGCAGTTGCTGCAACGGCAGTTCGGTGACTCTGGAAGAATTGATCCATCGTCAACGACAACAACTCACCCAAACCTTCGCGGCCCGAGAAGCCCCCGCGCCAGACTCCGAAGTCAACTCCCGCCTGAGCGCCGCGCAGTCCGAACTGCTGGAGGTCACCCGTGAGTTCACCGCCGGCATCGAACAAAAACTGGGGCCAGTCCTGCCACTATCAGCCGCAGTCATGGCGATGGAACGCACGGTCCAGGCCCTGGACAGTGCCCAGCTCGACCAGGCTTTCGCCGCCGAGCAAGACGCACTCGCGAGCCTGATCGCCACGCGCGAGAATCTGCGACAGAAGTTGAGTCAATCCAGCAGTTCCTCGGCGAGCGCCAGTCGCAAATTCGACCGGGAAATGCGGCAGAAGTTGCGAACTCCGAAACCTAAACCCGCGGATCAGCAACAGCGAATGGCCGACCTGCGTAAGAAACTGGATGACCTGGCCAAACGCCAGCGTTCGCTGTCTCAATCGTGCTCTCAATGCAATAGCAGTTCCAGCAGCAGTTCGCCCAACAGCGGCAAGCCTCAATCGTCGGCATCCGCCCGGCCGCAATCAACAACACCGAACGCCGAGGGGCAAAAGCCCGAGGATCGCGATCCGTCCACCGACAATCCCCCAAACACTCCGAACAGCCCCGAGAGCGGCACGGAACCGACTCCGTCCACACCCGCAGAGATCGCCGCCGCACAACAGAAACTGCAGGCAGAACTGGCGCGACTGCGTGAAGAGCTGGCTCAATTGAAACAGGCCGGCCAGGCAGCCAGTGCCCAGGCCGAAGAGGCCGACCATTCGATGCAGCAATCGCAAACCCAGCTCGAACGCGGCGATCTTGAACGAGCCGCGCGAGAAGGGGACCGCTCGGCAGAACAACTCGAGAAACTCTCTGATCATCTGGCGGCGATGAATTCTCGCGACTTCGGACAACGGCTCGAAATGGCCCGCCAATTCGCCCAGCAACTGGCGCGTCAGGAGGCCGGCCTCGAACAACAATTGCAAGAAGACTCGTCCGCCGACCGCGGGTCATCTCCTCAAGGCGAAAACCAACCCGGGTCAGAGACAAAACCCGCCGGCCAACCGGGCAAGACAGGTGGCAATCCGCCATCCAGTACCGGTCGCGGTTCCAACGCCTCTCCAGATTCGGCACTCAACGGGACGGGCGATGCAACTGAACCGGCAGCGGGTTCTGGCAAATTGCCCACCACGCCACGGAACTCTGCGGGTCTGTCGCCAGGATCGCGAACGTCGCAGCAGGCCGCCGACCTGGCACGCGACCAGCAGAAGCTGGCGGGCGAAGCCGACTTGCTCGCGGATCAATTACACAATCTCGAACGAGACGCCTCGGCGGAAAAAGGAAACCTGAAAACCCGCCTGACCCAGGCTCAGACCGAGAATTCTCCGCGGGACATTGCCCAACTCATGCGTCGAGTCGCCGCCGACATCGGAGCGAGCCAGACGGGACATGCCGCTCGGGGATCCCGGCAAGCACGCGAACGCCTGGAAGAACTGAGCAAAGCGCTCGGAGCGGCGCGGGCTGACTTCGCACAGCCCCAACTGGAAGAGTTGATGACGCTTGAAGATCAGCTCGCGAAAGTACGCGAACAACTCAAACGTGCCGGTGAACAGGCCGACGAGAAATCCGCGGCGCAGCGACAATGGGATGCCGTTGAACCACGTCTCGACGACCTGGCGTCCGTGGACAAGAAAATCGCCGAGGCGCTGCAGAACCTGCGGGACGGGACCGTCCCAGCCCCCAACTCCGACTCTCCAGCCGCCCCATCTCAGAGTCCCCCCTCTTCGGGTTCGAATCCGAGCCAGCCGGGAACGTTTCGTCCCCAGGGTGGTAGTGAACCACCACGCGGACATTATTTGCTGCGCCCGGGTGATTACCGCGGATTGGAAGGTGTTCTGCGGGTCCTGCAGGCACGCATTCAAGAGGCGATTCTGGCGGGTGCACTCATGGATGCCGATCAGCCCGTACCCCAGGAATATCGCGATCTTGTCGAAAAATACTATCGCGCTCTGTCTGACGATTTGAGGTAACGCGCGCGATGATTCAGTGGTGGGGTCCGGAGGCCGGCTGGCCGCATGTTATCGTCGCCGTGGCAATCATCACGCTCATTGTCGTGGCACGGCGACTGGCGATTTCTCCCCGGCTGCGCAGTTGGTTGATTTTGATTCCCCGGCTCACGGTCCTCTGCCTGCTGTTGTGGATCCTGCTGAACCCCGCCAAAAAGAGCGAACAGCAGTTGCCCGCGCAGCCTCCGCAGGTCGATTTCCTGGTCGATGCCTCCCGGAGTATGGCCTTCGATCAGCCGAACAGTCGCGCGAATCATGTGCAGGCGGTCATTCAAGGGATCGACTCACGGCTGAGCAAGGCCGATCGACCACGCGTGCAGTTATACCGGTTTGGCGAGCGACTGGTCTCGGCCGCCGACCTCGAATCATTACGGCCGACAGATGACGCCAGCCGTCTGGCGGCCGCCCTCGAACAACTGCCGCAGCGCTTCGGCCGCACACCCCCCAAGGGCATCGTCGTGTTTTCCGATGGCGCCGTGGAAGATGCCGAACGGCTGTCAGAAATCGCTGAGGGCTACCGCCGGCTGCAGGTTCCCGTGCATGTGTATCCCGTGGGTGCGGCGCAGCTCCGCGGGGATGTGGCCATCGAAGAACTCGTCGTGCCCCCGCGTGCTGAAGCGGGCGCGAAAGTCCCGGTCCGCGGCGCGATCCGGGGCAATGGCTATGCAGGCGAACGAGTCGTGCTCCAGGTGAAATCGACCGTGCAGCCGAACCTGCCCCCTCTGGCCAGGATTCCCATCACCCTCACTGACGGCGCGCAACCTTTCGAGTTCGTAGTCGAAGCCAACCCCGACTATGGGGAACTGGTGCTGGAAGCCCCTGCCCAGCCAGGGGAAGTTACGACCCAGAACAACCGGGTCCCGTTTCAACTCACCGCCGGCCGGCGGAAACTCAAAGTCATTTACATGGAAGGAACGCCTGC
>JAFEBR010000435.1 GCA_018242565.1 Planctomycetota bacterium
CCGAGCATCCTGGCAACGAACAGCCCCTTGACCTGCACCGTCCCGAATCCCGAACCATTATTGATATTGATCAAAGCGTCGGTCCCGTTCATGACTACGGTAAGCCCGCCGCCAAAATAAACATTACCCTGGATCTGGAGGGACTGCTTTCCAGAGCCGGTGGCCGCGTCGGTGACGACGACTGAACCGGCAATCGTCAAGGAGGACGGGCCAGCTAGCGCTTCGATCTCATTGTCGTGATCGTACGTGCCGGTGTCGTTGATCGTCACTGAGCCACGAATTGTAATCTTCCCGATTCCACCGCCGTCTCCGGCGATGATGTCATTCTCCATATTGACAGCGCTCGCCGAACTTGCGGAGTTCTGCGTCACCGAGCCGGCCACGGTAATGCCGCCGGTGCCGGTGTACGTGGCGATATAATTCTTGACAAACTCGGCGCTCGTGTTGAATTGCACGACGGAACCGCCGAGGACCCCGCGCAGCTTGTTCCCGATTGTGACGCTGCCGTCGCCTTTCGTAACGATTCGGTTAAGTCCGTATCCGTCGCCGGTGGTCGTCATGGTTTGCGTGACGCATCCTCCCACGATTCCCGCTCCAATCGCGGTGGATCCGCTGCCGGAGGCGAAGACCTGGTTCTCGGCGTAGTGATCCGTCGAGGCCGTCTGCCTCAGGGAACCGCCAATTTTTACGCTGCCCGTTCCGCCTGTGTCGCTCGAGATGACGCCGTTGTAATAGTCCATGCCCGTGCCAGAGAGCGTCTGCGTGACACACAAGCCAACCGTAATGTTTCCGCTGCCGCTGTACGCGTGGAGCAAGTTGTAGCCGCCGCCGTCGCTGCCGGTCATGCTTTCTGTCACGTCCAGGCCGATCGAGATGCTGCCGCTCCCCCAGGTGAAGATATCGTTGTCAAATCCTTTGCCCCCCGACATGGCTAGGGAGACGGAGCCATTCACGTTAAGATTGCCGTCGCTCGTAGAGACATGGTTGGAAAAGTACCCCGAACTCGTCTCCGTCTCGCGGGCCGAGATGGAACCACCGATCGTGAGATGACCGCTGCCGCTGTCGGTGTACACGTAGAAGTACGAGTGATCTGAACTGGTCTCAGTGTAGGCGCTGCCGGGCTTTGGGCCTTGGAAGGTGACGCTCCCGCGGATCGTCATCGCGTTGGATGAAGCGTTATAGACCTGGAGGTCGACCCCCGCGCCGCCGCCACTGGCCCCCTTGAAGAGGATCCCCCCCGATCCGATATTGAGCGCCGGATCCCCCGGATTCGAGCCAATATTGTACGCATCGAATCCGCTCCCTAAGTTGACGGTGATCCCCGTCACGTTGGAAAGCGCAAACACCGCGGAGTCCGCACCGTTGATGGTCGTCCCTCCAAAGGCGTCAATCTCGACATGCGTTGCATCGAGACGGTAGACATTGATGTCGTTGTCACCACTGTCGTTTGTCAGCGTCAGGGAGCCGACTCCAGCAACCGCAGCAGAGGTCACGGTTACGTTGCCCGACAGCAATTGTCGCTGTTCCAGGACCTCGGAGGCCAAGCCAACGACCGGAGCGAAGCCGAGCTGGCTTCGGCGGGGGGAGCGGCCGGTGTACCGAAACATCGAATACCGGCTCAGCAACTTGAGCAACTTCATAAAGCGCCTTTCAGATTCTCTCGGGACAGGTTGCTAACGCCAAGCCACGGACAAAATTAGCGAACTTGACCCTAGCACAGTCGCGGAGCGACTGCAATCTGCCGTTTCAGACTCCCGCGTCATCGTGATTCGAATGACTTGGCATGCATGCCCAGGCGATCTGGACATTGCGCCCACGGGGCGGCGGGACATTCAGATGAATGGCAGGGCTTGGTTCGCGTTCCCGCCTCGGCACGGCTAATTTTTAGCGATGACCGCAGAACGAAAACCGCCGTCTAAAGATGCTGTGACGTGCCAGAACTTCGGCGCTGTGGCTGGCATCGGCGGACTGATCACGCTTTGTTGTGGAATTGCGCTCAAGGATGATCCTGTCGGCCTGACTTGCTTCTCGGCCGGTTTTGTCGCGATGATCGGTGGACTACTGATATTTATCCTCGGCACGATTCTCCGGATTTGGCGATGACCTGCCCGGTTCAAGTCATTAGCAGGAGAGTCCCAGAGGGTTGCGACGGCCAGTTGGCATAGTGTTCTGGAACACGGGGAACACGGGGAACACGGAACACGGGAACACAGTCTTGTTTTAGGATGCCCGAACATCTTCCGAGTGGGAGGTGATGTCTTTATTGGCCACGCCTGTCGGCCGGCCGATTCTTGGCTCCGAGTGCCGCATTTTCAGCGGATTCCGCCCGTGACACAGACGGGTAGGGCAGGATCAGCACGCGAATGACGTTTGCGGACCCGCGCCGGCCGTTCCGAAGGACGATTCCCGTGCGACATGACCCCGCCCGGTGCCGAACGCTGAAAGCGTTTAACTCCCCAGCCCCGGGTTGGCCGCACCGCGGGCAACTCTGGGTGGGGCGTCCCTTAAAATTGGCCAACCCTGAAAGGGTTGCACCGTTCGGGCCACGGAACAAAATGTCAGAGGAGAAAAAAATCACGAAGCGAAACTCGATTACCGTCATTAACAACAATCATCGCCGCCTTACGGATGGGGCGTTCTGTGCAACCCTTTCAGGGTTGGTGTAGTTTGGATGACCACAACCCAGGGTAGCCCACTGCGCGGGTAACCCTGGGCTGGGGAATGGAACTCCTTCAGAGTTCTTGCGAATGATACCGTTCCGCTCGTCGACGCTGTCGCGGGCCTTCTTGCACCGGCGACCTGTCACCGGTGTTAGCAGAATTTCGGGACACGTGTTTTTGCAATTTGCGTGCAACGGTTCAAAGATCTGGGCGTTACGGCGAAGCCCAGCAGGTCGATTCCAAAACAGGCGGCCTGGAAGCGCAACTGGTCGTCGATCCAGACTTTGCGGTGATCGAAATTCTTGCCGGAGAGGGGGTCATCCCCAAACAAAAAGCACCGCCGAACGACCCGATTCATCACATGCACAATTGCGCTTTCACTGGGGTCAAACACTTCCGCACGCGCCAGACGAGCCATGACCACGTCCGATTACAGATATCGTCACTGAACGCCAGATCTACCATCCCCGACAGGCCAGAATTGCACTCCGTACACTACTGGCTTCTCCTAAAACAACCGCCCCGGTTATTCAAGCGTATCGCAAACAGTGCTGTGTATTCGTTTTCGAACAGGAGGAATGTGACTGTAACTCACTGCTTGTTGCTCTCCAGACATTGTGAGACAGGACTGTGTCCCCGTGTTCCGCACTTTGAGGAATGCGCTATACCATCGACCGGCTCCCTGACCGGAACGCGCGGCAATCCAGTCATAGATCGCTCCGACGTTGCTTCGCGCTTCTTCGCTCAAAACGACGCGAAAGCTAGACATCGCATTCAAGGCCGTGGTCTGCCCTGAATTGGCGGTCGAATTCGTCGAGCGACAGGCTGTGTCCGGTCTTCATGTCGGATAGGCCACGGCGGATCCCTTCGATGACGAGGGAGTCTTCGTCCAATGCCGTATGCCGCTTTTCGTCGAGAGTCCGCAAGGCATCTCGAAGCAGATCGTCTTCAGACGGATATTCGCCGGCGACCATTTGGTCTTTGACGAGCTGTGCGAGGTCCGGCGGAAAATTGTATTGCATTGAGGTTTCCTCCTGAGGATACAGCCTATCACGCCCGCAATTCGGTCAGCAAGCCTGCCGCGCCGGTTGCCGGCCTGCCGCACCGGAGGGTGCGAGACACACATTAAGGGACACAAAAACGGATAGGTCTGTTTCCGAGGTCTCCCGGTTTCCGCGAGGTAAATGTCCGTTCCTTTACACGGTCTCGGACTCCGTGGCTCTTCCAGTGATGTCGCAGCCAATCGACTCGCAGTCTTAATGACGCTGACTGAGCGCGTTGCCTTCCCCCGGACAGGACCAGGTCGGCACGCGCACAATGATGATCTCGGAGCTCAATGGCCGGCCTGTCCGACAGCACGCGGCATCACGATGTGGTGGCTCTGGAGCGGCTCGAGAAATTCGCTCTCGAACACAAGCTTCTCGAAAAGCCCGTAGTTGGGAAACTGGAAAAGCCGCGAGTGGGACGTCGGGACCGAATTCCAACGGTGTCCGAGACAGAGGCCATTCTGACCCGAGCGTCGCCCGAATTCCGGTTGAACTATTCGGCGCTGCGGCAGTGTGGTGCCCGACCAGGGGAATTGTGTCGGGCCAAGATCGCCGATGTCGACCTGACCAACCGAGTCATCACGCTGAAAGAGCACAAGACGGCCCGCACGACGGGTCTCGCGCGCGGCATCCCCGTCGGACGGAGACTTGGCGAGCGACTCGATCAGGCCATCGGCGACCGGACAGAAGGCCCGGTATTTCCGTCGCCATCTGGCCGGGTGTGGAAAGTGGGAAACCTCAGCCGGACGTATTCGCGGCTGCGGGACCTGGCCCGACTTCCGAAAGACCTGGTGCTGTATCTCGCCCGGCACGAGTGCGGAACGAAGATCTGCCGGGAAAAGGGCATCGAATACGCCCGGCGGCTGTTGGGGCACACGAACATCTCGACGCCCCAGCGCTACATGCACCTGGACGATTCGGAGTTGGCGGACGCCCAGGATCTGATAGAATGACGGGCTGGAAGTGAGTCCTATACAACCGACCGGCTGACTACGAACAGGCCTGAAAGGATGTTATGACAATTGCAATCCATTGGCCTGGTGTGGAAAGTCCTCTGACGAATCGAGCTCAGAGAGTACTTCAACTGGCCGCCGGAAACGTGGCCGCCCGCTTCAATCACGAAGAATTTGGCACCGAACATATTCTGCTGGCACTCATGAAAGACGGATCGGGCAGAGGGGTCGCCGTCTTGACGAATCTTGGGATCGATTTGCGGCGGCTATGGTTGGACGTTGAAGCATCCATAGAGGCCTTTCCTGGGATGTACAACCGCACAAGCGCCGACCCGACTCCCGGCGCCGAAAGGGCCGTCAGATATTCAATCGACGAGAGTCAGGCACTAAAGCACGACTATGTCGGCACCGAACATCTCCTCCTCGGCTTGTTCCGGGAGCAGGAAGGGATCGCCTCGCGTGTTCTCAGAACTGCCGGTCTCACGTTAGATTTGCTGCGAGCGGCCGTTCAGGAAATCGTTGCGAAAAGGATGTAAGCCGCATCGAGATCAAATGGCTGGGATTCACATGTACGCCGGACAGGATTATTCTGCGGTGATGACCAC
>JAFEBR010000436.1 GCA_018242565.1 Planctomycetota bacterium
TCCCCCAAAAGAGGGCCCGACGCCGGGTGCGGGGCCGCAGTCATTTGGGCCCGATTGGTTGCACTCTGTACGACGGCGTAATAGCTTAAGCGACATGATCCTGACCGGAAACGAGATCAAAGCCGAATTGGGTCGAAATATCGTCATCGAGCCGTTTGACGAAAGTCTGCTCAATCCGAACAGTTACAATCTGCGTCTGCACAACGAGCTGTTGGTCTATGAAGAGATCGTGCTCGACATGCGGCGTCCGAATCGCTTTCGCCGCTATACGATTCCGGAAGAAGGGATGGTCCTGAATCCGAACCAGTTGTATCTGGGCCGGACGATCGAACGGACCGAAACGTATAACTACGTGCCGATGCTGGAGGGCCGTTCGTCGGTGGGCCGACTGGGGCTGTTTGTGCATATTACGGCTGGTTTCGGCGACGTGGGTTTTCGGGGCTACTGGACCCTGGAAATGTTCGCTGTCCAACCGGTGCGGGTCTATCCGGGCGTGCCCATCGCCCAGATTTTCTACCATGCCGTCCAGGGCAAGGTCTCGGAATACGACAGCGACAAGTACCAGAATAATTCCGATATTCAGCCCAGCCTGATGTTCAAGGATTTCCAGGTCAATCGCGACCCGCAGATGCGGCTGGCGTTTGGTCAGGAAATGTCGCAGTAACCGGCAGAGTCCGGCGCGAGCCACGGCACGCGACCGCCGTTGATTCTGCGTTCGACCGGCCTGGCTCAACAGACGTCCGCCCTGTTCTGGGCTACCGTGGCGTCTGAAATCGCGTATCATACGAGAAACTCGACTCTCACAACTTTCGACGCACAAGGGAATTTCACGATGTCGTCTGCCGCACCCGCCAAAGCCGCCAAACCTAAGGGCCAACTCGGAGGACTGTCGAAGGGCCGTCAGGAACTCGAAGTCAATAAGCTGTTCCGCGCGATGATCAAGCTGGGGGGGTCTGACTTGCATCTGAAAGTCGGCCGGCCGGCGACGATCCGCATGCGGGGTACGCTCCGCGAACTCGACATGCCGGCGATCACCGAAGAGGAAATGAAACGGCTGATCCTGCCGATGATGGATGAGCGACAGTTGGAGATTTTTTATGCCGAAGGGGGTGCCGACTTCGCCCATGTGGTGGAATACGAAAATGAGCAGGGTGTTAAAGAGCCCTGGCGGTTTCGTGTGAACCTGCTGATCCAGATGGGCAGCCCGGGCATGGTGTCGCGTAAGGTGGAACGGTCGATTCCCAACTTCGAGGGGCTGTACCTGCCCCCCGTGATGGAAAAGCTGACCACTTACGATCAGGGGATGGTACTGCTGGCCGGTGTGACCGGGTCGGGCAAAAGTACCACGATCGCCTCAATGCTCGACTTCATTAATCACCGCGAGCGCGTGCACATCCTGACGATCGAAGACCCGATCGAATTCGTGTACACCGAAGACAAGGCACTGATCAACCAGCGGGAAGTCGGCGTGGACGTTTCGGACTTCAAGATCGCCATGAAGCACGCCGTGCGACAAGACCCCGACATCATGCTGGTGGGCGAAATGCGTGATATGGAAACCTTCGAAACGGCCATGCACGCCGCCGAAACGGGGCACTTGGTGTTCGGTACAATCCACGCGTCGAGTGCCCCCTCGACGATCGGCCGTATTCTCGACTTGTTTCCGCGGGAAATGCACCCCGCGCTGCGCAGCAGTATGGGCTTCAACCTGAAGGCGATCGTGGCGCAAAAACTGCTGGCCACCATCGTCGATAAGCCCAAGCGCGTGCCGATCGTGGAAATCATGATCATGAACGGCACCATCCGTAAGCTGATTCTCGAAGAGAAAGACGAGAAACTGTTCGACGCCATCCGCATCGGTAAAGAAGAAGGGATGCAGATGTTCAACGACAGTCTGTATGGGTTCGTCACGCGGGAACTGATCTCGCGGGCGACGGCCTTCGAAGTTTCGCCTAACGTCGAACAGCTCAAGATGATGCTCAAAGGCATCGACGTTAAGGGCCCGGGGATTCTGTAATCGGCGACTGCCGAATTGTCTGTCAACACGAGCCGCCGGTCACCCCGACGGCTCGTTTTTTGTCACCCGTTCTCAACGCCTGCGGGGCGTTTACGCGTGGGGGCTCGTCGTTTCACCCGCGGCCTCAGGCGCCTCGGGGGGCCGGCGCAGCACGAGCGTCATCAGGACGCCGAACGCCATCATGCCTGCGCCAAACCAGTACGGCCAATCGCCGTTGAGATCGAAGAGCTTCATCCCGAGCCACGGCCCCAGGATGCGCGCCAACGCGGAAATGCTCTGGCCTAATCCCAGAATGCCTCCCTGCTGAGACTCGGCGGTGTGCCGCGACAACAGCGACTGCAGCGAGGGGGTCACCGCCGAGAAGCCGACGACGGCCACCGGCAGCACGACGTACAGATTCGTGGCGGACTGGGCATGCCCGGCCAGACCGATGAGCAACAGACCAACCGTCATCATCAGCGTTCCGGCGATGCACATCACCTTTTCGCCCAGCCTGGGAGCCAACCGGCGTACGAGGAATCCCTGGCTTAACGACAGAATGAAACCGATGTACGCGAAGACGTAGTAATTGCTGCGATCAGCCAGACCAAAGCGCTTGGTCAACAGCGACAGCGTGCTCTCGAACTGGGCAAAGGCGAACGTGGTCAGAAAGATCGTCGCCAGGACCAACCCAATGGGGGGATGCGACACCGCATGTTTCAGTTGCGAGAAGTCGAGCCAGTTGCGGGCCGCACTCTGCGACTGCGGGGTCAACGATTCGGGCAACAGAAAAATGGCCGACAGCATCGCCAGCGACGACAACACCCCGGCCACATAACCAGGGGCGGCACTGGGAGGGGTCTCAGAATCCGCCGGGTCGACAGTCGATGCGGCCTCGACATTTTCGACCACCACCGATTCCGAAAAACTGGGTGCTCCCCCGGGAACGAACGGCGCCCCCAGCAAGGGGCCGAACGTGAACCCGATGCCAAACGCCGCGCCGATCAGGGCCATGCCTTTGGCACGCTCTTTGGGCCCGGTCACGTCGGCGATGTAGGCCTGCGCGGTGGGAATCGTCGCCCCGGCGATGCCGGCGCAAATGCGACAGATGAACAACCAGGGGACCACCCCCAGTCCCAGCAAGTGGCCGTCGGCTCCCAGCGAGGTGGCGTATCCGAACAGGCTGTAAAACACCGCCGAGCCAGCCAGCCCCAGAATGAGGATCGGGCGACGCCCCACCCGGTCGGACAACCGGCCCCACAATGGCGCAAACAGAAACTGCATCGCCGAGAACGAGGCCATCAATAGACCCAGCGTACCACCGCTGACACTGAAGTGCTTGGCGTAGCGGGGCAACAACGGCAGGACGATGCCAAACCCCAGCAGATCAATAAAGACCGTGATGAAGATGATCAACAACGGTGTGCGTGACGAACGATTCAACGGGTCAACCTCCAGATCAAAAACTCACTTCTGACGTTGGTGCGCAGGTTAAGGGGCGCGCCGGCAAACCGCAACCGACGGCGAGTTGTCGTGCGATCGGGGACCGCCACAGGCTGGCGAGCGTCCGGAAAATCTGATACGCCACGTGTCACTGTATGCAGTTCCCACCCTCGGAATGAGACCTCACCATGATTCGAAGTGTTCGCTGGTTGTGTTGTGTGGTGGCGATTCTGGCCTGTGTGGCCGTCAGTGACAGAACGGCCCGGGCCCAGGCTGCGGGTGGGGCCCCGGAAATCCGGAAATCGGAATGGAACGGCTACGAACGTCGCGATTTCACGATCGACGGCCGCGCGTGCCTGCTGGTCCTGCCCAAGCAACCGGCCGCCGGCCACCCCTGGATCTGGCGGACCGAGTTCTTCGGTCATGAACCGCAGGCCGACATTGCCCTGCTGGGGAAGGGTTTTCATGTCGCCTACATGGACGTCCAGAACATGTACGGAGCGCCTGTCGCGCTGGATCATATGGATAAGTACTACGATTACCTGGTCCAGACGCGTGAGCTGTCTGCGAAGACCGTGCTGGAAGGGTTCAGCCGGGGGGGCCTGTTCGCCCTGAACTGGGCCGCGCGACACCCGGACCGGGTGGCCTGCATTTACAACGACGCACCGGTCTGCGATTTCAAAAGCTGGCCGGCCGGCTTTGGCAAAGCGAAAGGGTCGCCCGATGACTGGAAGCGGTGTCTGGCCGCGTACCAACTGACGGAAGCGCAGGCCCGGGAGTACAAACTCAATCCGGTCGATCATCTGGCCGGGCTGGCCAAAGCCAAAGTCCCCCTGCTGCACGTCTGTGGCGATGCCGACGAGGTCGTGCCCTTCGAAGAAAATACTCAACTGCTGGCAAAACGCTACCGGGAACTGGGGGGACCGATCACCGTGATTGCCAAGGCAGGCGTGGGACATCACCCGCACAGCCTGCAGAACCCGTTGCCGATCGTGGCGTTTGTACTGGAACACACCGGTGGCAGCCTGACACCGGCCGAACTGCTGAACGGTTCGCGGCGCATCGTCTTTCTGGGAGACAGCATCACCGCGGCCGGAGGCTATGTGGCCGGTTTCGACGCGTGGTTGACGTTGCAGCAGACCGCGGTACCGCGACGTGTGATCTGTGCCGGCCTGCCCAGTGAAACCGTCTCGGGCCTCAGCGAAGACGGGCACGCGGGGGGACAGTTTCCGCGTCCCGATCTGGCCGAACGGCTCGATCGCATCCTCGATCTCACAAAGCCCGATCTCGTGATCGCCTGCTATGGCATCAACTGTGGCATTTACGAACCGTTCGACGCCGGGCGATTGGCCAAGTATCAGGCGGGCCTCGAAAACCTGAAGCGGGCCGTCGAACAGCGGGCCGCGCGACTGGTGCTCGTAACCCCTCCGTTTTATGACGATCTGCGGGCTCCCAAAAAGTTCTCGTACAATGCCGTGCTCGACCGCTACAGCGAATGGCTGGTCGGACAACAAAAGCAGGGCTGGCACGTGGTCGATCTGCATAGCGCCATGACGCAGGCCGTCCAACGACGTCGAGCCAGCGATCCGCAATTCACGTTTCAGCCCGATGGGGTCCACCCCAACGACGCTGGCCAATGGTACGTGGCGGCGCAGCTGATCCGCTGGTTCGGCGATGACGTCGCAGGCGCAAGCACCCCCGCCGACATGCTGACGGCGAGTGGCGTGCCCGCCAGCGTCTGGCCGCTGATTCAGCAGCGGGTCAATGTGCTGCGGGATTCGTACGTGGGGACAGCCGGCCATAAACGTCCCGGAGTCGCCAAGGGTGTGCCAGTCGCCGAGGCGGAAAAGCAGGCCGCGGAATTGACCGAGAAAATCCAGCAATTGATCACCCCGGCCAAATGATCTCTGGGGCAAGACAGTGCCTGCAACCTCTCTGGCCTCTGGCCAGAGAGGTGCCGTCGGCCGACGGCAACGTTGATCACTTGGCAATGCCGGCATGTCGCATCAGCCCCGCACTGAGCAGTGCGATCAACCCGCCGGCCAGCAGCGGATGATCGTCAACACCAATCAGTAAGAACA
>JAFEBR010000437.1 GCA_018242565.1 Planctomycetota bacterium
CCAGTCGTATCACGGTTGCCTGTGGTTTGAAAACCAGGGTGGCTGGACGTTCGCACCCCGACGGATTGCCAGTTTTGGTGGCACCTACGCTGCCGCCGTGGGGGATCTCGATCAGGATGGTGACCGCGACGTCGTGCTCGTTTCGATGTTCAATAACTGGGACGAACGTCGAAATGCCAGTGTCGTCTGGCTCGAAAACGATGGAGCACAGAACTTCCGGACCTGGCAGGTCGATGTGGCGCCCACGCATCGCATCACGGTGGCCATCGGTGATCTCGACGGCGACGGCCGCAGCGACATCCTCACAGGGGGCATGCATCTGATCGGCCCCTTCGATCGTCAAGGACGCCTGACCGCCTGGCTCAATCGCGGAGGAAAAGCCCGACCATGAAGTTGCAGACCTGTCTAATTGCGATCGTCTTGTTGGAATGCGCCGGATCGATCACCGCCATCGCCTATCGACGCCAGACCACTCTTCCCGTGCCGCCGCATGTCGATCAATACAACGACACTCTCACGGGCGACGAGTTGCTGGCACTTCCCACCCGGTTTTTATTTGATCGACCGGTGAAATGGCGAACTCTCGCCGAAACCTATGCCTCGCTGGGTTACTTCTCCAAGGCCGATGGCTGCTATCGTCGGTTGGCTGCGACCGAGCACACACCGGCCGACACCTTTCATCACGGTTATTGCCTGGTCCGGTTGGGGCGACTCGCTGAAGCCCGCACCGCCTTTCAAACCGTGATCGACCAGGCGGACCGCCGATTTCTCGCGCGGGCCTGGTATTTCCTGGGGACCGTGCATCTCCGCGAAGAGCAGGCCGAGGCGGCGCAGCAGGCTTTCGAAAAGGCCGGTGATGACTATCTGCCCGCCCTGTTTCAACGGGCCAAATACCTGGCCCGCGGCGCCGACCCGACGGCCGCCGTCCCTTTGATCGATCAACTCGCCGAGGCGTTGCCCCAAGACGTCCATGTCTGGCAATTGCGTTCCCTCGTGGCCGCCGCCGGGAATGATCCGGCGGTGAAGCGGGCTGCCGCCGACGGACTCGAGTACTCACAATCGCAATTGGCCCTCGACGACTTGGAAGAGTTCTTTTTGTCGATTCGACGTCAGCTGGGAATGACCCGCGAAGTGGCCGCGGTGGGCGATGAACGTCAGGCCGGACGCGCGACCCAGGCCGCCGAGCGGCTGGCCCGTCTCGTCAATGACGAAACCCGCTGGGACAATGTGTACCTGTATCTGTTGCAGGATGCCGCGGCGGTCAATGTTCAGGCCGGCAATCTCGACGCGGCCCGCGATCTGGTCATGAGGCAGATCGATGTCGAGGGGTTCCCGACTCCAACGGCCTGGCAGATCCGGGGTGAGGCCGAGTTTGCCAGGCAAAATTGGGCCGACGCGGTGGCCGCCTGGACCCGCGCCGAAACGATGAAACCCGACAGTGTGGATCATGTCCGGTTTGCGACCGCGATCGAACAGCAGGGGACCGGTGGCAACGCCAAACGGCACCTCGCCCAGGCCGGATTGATTGCCAGTCTCGGCATGTTGCGCGCCGGCCAGTTTGACCAGGCTCGTACCACCCTGCGGCAAGCCATTTCCATCGATGGCGATCTTCCCGAGGTGTGGTATTACCTGGGTGAATGCGAACGGTTCACCGGACAAATCGCCGCGGCCCGCGCGGCTTACCGGCGCGCTCTCGAATTGAACCCCGCCTACGGTCGCGCTGCCAGCGCCCTGCGCGAGAAAGTTCCCGGCGATAAGTGATCGGCCCGGCAGGGCCGGCGCCGAAATTCCAGTGATCGTTCCCGGCGATTTGACCGACGACTGGCTTTGGCTGTGCGGGTGGGTGGCGCGGACCTGTTTGTGGTCATCCCACCGACGTATTCACCGTGCTCGACTCGGTGGTGATCCAACCCCCAGATCGATGAACATGGTTGGCACCATGTCTCTGGGGTGGTTCTTCCCGGCGTGGACTGTCCCGGTCGTTGTTTCTTCTGTCGCTTCTGCGTCTGCGTTACAATCATACCCGTGCCTTTTTGGGCCGGATGTGGTGATTGTATCAGGAGAGTGCGGAATGATGACGCGTCTGTGGTCTGGCCTCGTGATCGCCGTGGTGCTGGTCTGTCAGTCGAGCAGTGCCTGGCCTGCTGACAAAGTCGATTTCAATCGCGAAATTCGGCCGATTCTCTCGGATGCCTGTTTTCAGTGTCATGGTCCCGACGCGTCGCACCGCAAAGCCGACTTGCGGTTGGACACGCGGGAAGGGGCCTTCGGCGAAGCGAACGGCAGGCAGGCCTTCAAAGCCGGTCACCTCGATGACAGTGAAGCCTGGCAGCGGATCATTTCCGACGACCCGAATCTGAAGATGCCCCCCCCGAAGTCTGGCAAGTCGCTTTCGCCAGCGCAAGTGGCGTTGATTCGTAAATGGATCGAGCAGGGAGCAGACTGGAACAGTCACTGGGCCTTCGAAGCTCCGCGCCAAGCCCCGTTGCCGCCGGTGGCCGACGCTCGCTGGGCCCGGAACCCGATCGACCGTTTCGTCCTGGCCCGACTGGAGCGGGAAGGGCTGTCCCCCTCTCCCGAAGCCGATCGAGTGACCCTGTTGCGGCGACTGTCGCTTGATCTCATTGGCCTGCCTCCCACTCTGGCGGAAATCGATGCCTTTCTCGCCGACACCAGCGACGCCGCGTACGACAAAGTCGTCTCACGATTGCTCGATTCGCCCCATTATGGAGAACGCTGGGCCCGCATCTGGCTGGATGCCGCGCGCTATGCCGATTCCGACGGTTATGAAAAAGACAAATCGCGGCAGGTCTGGGCGTATCGCGACTGGGTGATCAACGCCTTCAATCGCAACCTGCCTTACGATCAATTTGTGATTCAGCAGATCGCGGGGGATCTGATCCCCGACGCTGCGCAGGATCAATTCGTCGCCACGGGCTTCCTGCGGAATTCCATGATCAACGAAGAAGGGGGCGTCGACCCGGAGCAGTTCCGCATGGAAGCCATGTTCGACCGGATGGATGCCATTGGTAAAGGAGTCCTCGGTCTGACGATCCAATGCGCCCAGTGCCACAGCCACAAGTACGATCCGCTGACCCAGGAAGAGTACTACCGGATGTTCGCCTTCCTCAATAATTCGCATGAGGCCAGCAAGGCGGCCTACACCGTCCCGGAATTGCAGCAGCGGGCCGAGATCTTTCGGCAGATTCGCGAGATCGAAGACGACCTGCAGCACAAACATCCCGAATGGGCCGCCCGTCTGTCGGCCTGGGAAGCCTCGGTCACAGGGAACCAACCGGCCTGGACCACGATCCAGGCGGCTGAAGATGACACCTCTGGCGGCCAGAAAATGTACCGCATGTCCGATGGCTCGTATCTCTGCCAGGGATACGCTCCGACCAAGCACGACGTCGTCGTGACTGCTCGCACATCGTTGCAGAATCTGACAGCGATTCGCCTGGAACTGCTGAACGACCCCAATCTTCCTCTGGGTGGTCCGGGGCGGTCGATTAAAGGCACTGCTGCTCTGACCGAATTCAAGGTCAAGGTCAGGCCTGTCGGCAAAGCAGAGCCCGCAACCTGGGTGAAATTCGTGCGGGCCTCTGCGAATGTGAACCCGCCCGAACGACCGCTCGATGCCATTTATGATGACAAGAGTGGCAAGAAACGGGTCACCGGCCCGATTGATTTCGCCATCGATGGCAAGGATGAAACCGCCTGGAGCCATGAACTGGGCCCCGGTCGTCGGAACAGTCCCTGCCAGGCGGTCTTCGTCGCCGAGACCCCGTTTGGCTTTCCCGAGGGGACCGAAATCGAAGCGCACCTGGTGCAGAACCACGGGGGCTGGAACAGCGACGATAACCAGAACCATAACCTGGGACGGTTTCGCCTGTCGGTCACCAACGCCTCGGAACCGAGTGCTGATCCCCTGCCAGTGGAAGTGCGTGCTGCGCTGGCGGTACCTGCAGAGCAGCGCACTGCTGCCCAGCGGTCGGCTCTGTTCAGTTACTGGCGGACGACCGTTTCCGAATTTCAGTCCGCCAATGAGCGGATCGAACAGTTGTGGCAGCAGCATCCGGAAGGCTCATCGCAACTGGTGCTCGATGAACGCGCCGAACCGCGGATGACGCATCTGTTGCAGCGGGGTGATTTTCTGAAACCGGTGTCGGCTGTCAGCCCGGGAGTCCCGGCTTTCCTGCATTCATTACCGGCCGAGACACCGGCGACCCGCCTGACCTTTGCCCGCTGGTTGGCCGACAAACGCTCGCCGACGACGGCTCGCTCGTTCGTGAATCGCATCTGGCAAACGTATTTCGGAACAGGCCTCGTCGCCACCAGCGAAGATCTCGGTTCGCAGAGTGAGGCTCCTTCGCATCCCGAACTGCTCGACTGGCTCTCGGTGGAGTTCATGGAAGGACCCGCAGCGGCGTCCGGAGAAAAGGCCGGTCACGGCTGGGATATCAAACATCTGCAGCGCTTGATTGTGACCTCGGCGACTTATCGGCAATCCTCCAAGGTCACTCCCGCGCTGCTGGCACGCGACCCGCTCAATCGCTGGCTGGCACGGGCCCCCCGTGTGCGGGTGGATGCCGAGATTGTGCGAGATATCGCCCTCGCGGCGAGTGGCCTGTTGAATCCGACCGTGGGGGGCCCCAGTGTGTATCCCCCGGCACCGGACTTTTTGTTCCTGCCACCGGCCAGTTATGGTCCGAAGATCTGGAAGGACGAATCTGGTTCCGGCCGTTTCCGGCGGGCGATGTACACGTTTCGTTATCGCTCGGTCCCCTACCCGGCACTGCAGGCGTTCGATGCCCCTAACGGCGATTTTGCCTGCGTGCGGCGGACGCGGTCGAACACGCCCCTGCAGGCGTTGACGTCGCTCAACGAACCCCTGTTTCTGGAATGCGCCCGTGCCCTGGCACGACAGGTACTCATCGCAGGCGGGCCCACTGACAGCGAACGCCTGACGGTGGCGTTCCGCCGATGCGTGGCCCGCCGGCCCAGCCCGCAAGAAGCGCAGACTCTGTTGGCATTGCTCGACAAAGAGACCCGGCGATTTTCCGATGGCGCTCACAATCCGTGGGAACTGGCGGCGGCGGATCCCGAGCATCCCCCGGCCTTGCCCGAGGGCGTTTCACCCGCGCAATTGGCTGCCTGGACGGCGGTGGCTCGTGTCCTGTTGAACCTCGATGAAACGATTACGAAAGAATGATGTTCGGGCCTTCGGGGCCAAGTTCGCGGATTCCTCCTCGATGACCCTCGCTGCACACACTTTGAATTTCTTGAAAACGTGATGCGTGCCTTATGAATTGCCAAGACGCTTTTTATCGTGGTTTTGATCCGCACATGCTGGCCCGGCGCTGGTTTCTCAAAGAATGCGGCGTCGGTCTGGGGGCGCTGGCCTGTAGTCAACTGCTGGGGCGGCGCGCCCAGGCCGCCGACGCGGTGCCTGCGACTTCCCTCGCCACGAACCCGCTGGCTCCCCGTCAGCCGCATTTTCGCGGCAAGGCGCAGCGCGTCATTTTCCTGTTCATGGCCGGGGCTCCCAGTCATCTCGAATTGTTCGACGACAAGCCCCAGTTGGCCAAGTTTGATGGCACGTTGCCTCCTCCCGAGTTGCTCAAGGGATATCGCGCGGCCTTCATCAATCCGAATTCGAAACTCCTGGGCCCGAAGTTCAAGTTTGCCCGGCATGGCCAGTCGGGAACCGAGCTCTCGGAACTGTTGCCGCACCTCGCGACCGTGGTCGACGACATCGCCGTGGTCAAGTCGATGGTCACCGACGCGTTCAATCACGCGCCCGGCCAGATCCTGATGAATACCGGTTCGCAGCAGTTCGGCCGCCCCAGTCTGGGGGCCTGGGTGACCTATGGACTGGGTAGCGAATCGCAGGATTTGCCCGGTTTCATTGTGTTCAGTTCTGGAAAGAAAGGCCCCAGTGGCGGTAATTCCAACTGGGGCAGCGGCTTTTTGCCCACGCTCCATCAAGGGGTCCAATTCCGGGGTGGTGCTGAACCGGTGCTGTATCTGTCGAACCCCCGCGGGGTCGATCCTCAGTTGCAGCGCGACTCGCTCGACGCCTTGCGGGAACTCAACCAGGCGCGCTACGCCGAGACCGGCGATCCCGAAATCGCCACACGCATCAGTTCGTTTGAAATGGCCTTCCGCATGCAGGCCAGTGCCCCGGAACTGATGGACCTCACCCGTGAGCCGAAACACATTCTGGAGATGTACGGAGCCGAGCCGGGCAAGTCGTCGTTTGCCAACAACTGCCTGCTGGCTCGTCGACTCGTCGAACGCGGCGTACGGTTCGTGCAACTGTTCCACGAGTCATGGGATCAGCACGGGAACCTGGTCGCCGACCTGAAGAAAAATTGCGCCGACACCGATCA
>JAFEBR010000438.1 GCA_018242565.1 Planctomycetota bacterium
CGAACTGACCATCGACTGGGTCTACATGCGCGCCCTGTGGGACAAACGCGACGGCAACAAGCCGGTCCCCATCGAGTTTCAGAGCGACGATCCGGAAAAACAGCCGGAAAAATTCAAGCACATCCTGGCCACCGTTGGCAAACCGCGGGCCACCATCCGCTTCAGCAAGACCGGCAACCCGCTGAAGGTGACCACCCCCAACGGCAAACCGGTCAGCAACAAGACCGCCGCCAATGACACGGCCGACGGCAGTCGAGAAGCCCACCTGATCGTGCTCCCCGAACAGCCTGTCGCCATCGGCGAGTCGTGGAAAGAACGCTACGACATCGTCACCTTCGATGAAACACGCAACCTCACCAAGGTGATGTTCCAGCGGGTTTACAAACTGGTCGCCGTCACCGATGGCAAGGCGATCATCGAACTGAAAACGATGATTCTGTCGCCCGGCCTCAGCCCGCCAGTCTTGTCGCAGTTTCTGCTGGCCGAGGTGGCCGGCAAGATTACGCTCGACATCAATCGCGGACTGATCGTGTCGAAGGTCTTGACCGCACAGAACACCGTCGTCAACGCGATTCCCGGCGTCAGCAGTCAGATGAAAGGGACGCTGCACTACACCGAGAAATTGACCGGCGAAGAACAGGCGGCCACCCGTGCGGCGGCCAGTGCGGACGTGAATTCCAAGAAATAAAATCTCTGCCGCGGGTGGTGCAACTTCGATGAAGCGAGCAGAAATCACAGGGACATTCTCGACACTGCTGGCCTCGGCCAAGCGGATCGTGGCCGACTGCAAGGCCCAGGCGGTCGTGTTACTGGCCGACCTGCCTTACGACTTCGGATCGATTCGCGATGACCTGCATCCGATTCGGCTGGTCGTGGCGACCGACAAGGTGGAACTGTTTCGTCCCGTGCTGGACGACGACGTTGACCTGGTGCCGCTGGTCCACGAACCGGAAAGCCGTCGTCTGCAGTTGAGTCAGGCGCTGCTCGAAGCGATCGCCGACGAACTGCTGCAAAGCGGCGACACGGTCGTCGCCTTGTACCCCGGCTTCGAAATGCGCGAGATCGACACGATCAGCGTGGTCAGCCTGGGCGAACACCTGGCACGACTCACCTCGCGCGACCTGCAGCGTCTGAAAACCAAGGTCCCCCTCGAAACACTGCGTTCGGTCGTTGATCTGGCGATCGAAATCGGTCGCGAAGGCCGCGAAGGCAAGCCGGTTGGCACCCTGTTCGTCGTCGGCAACCATCGTACCGTGCTGAAGATGTCGCACGAGCAGGTCCATGATCCTTTCCGAGGCTACTCCGCCAAGGAACGGCAGATCCGCGATCCGCGCGTTCGCGAAAGCATCAAGGAAATTGCCCAGTTGGACGGCGCGTTCATCATTTCGGCCGACGGCGTCGTGCAGTCAGCCGGTCGACATCTCGACGCGCCCGCCAGTGGCGTGACCATTTCCAAAGGGTTGGGAGCCCGACACTGGGCGGCGGCCGCCATGTCCAAGGCCACCGAGGCGATCACGATCGCCGTTTCGGAATCGACCGGCACCGTGCGCATTTTCCAGGATGGCAAGGTCGTGCTCCGTGTCGAACCGATGCACCGGGCGATGAAATGGCAGAACTTTGAAGGGGAACCTTCCAGCGCCGACGAAGACTGAGTCGCACGCGGCGCGGCCTGCCGGCAACGTACCTGCCAATCTGGAAAAAAAACCACCCTATTCGTGTCCACCCGCGCCGATCGGTCTGGTCAGGCACCTTACGAGTCTGACCGTTGACGCTCAACTCGCCCTTAAACTAAACTCCCGCCGACTTCGAGCCCAACGTCTTGCTGCGAGTACCTCACATGTCGGTCCTGAATCGTCGCAGTTTCCTGGGAACTTCTCTCGCCGGGCTGTCCACCGCCGCGTATTTCGGGACCGAAGCCTGGATCCGCCACGCGAAATCCGAAGGCAGCCAGCCCCCCACCGGCCCGCGTGAGTTTTCCCCGAGCACGCTATTTCTGACCTGGCAGCGCGATCCCACGACGACCATGACGATTCAGTGGGTGGCAGCCGAAACGCCGACCGACAAATCGATCCACTACCAGACACTCGGCGGCAGCGTGCTGGAGGTCGCCCCCACGACCACCCGGCCTTTTCAGAACACCGACCTGAAAGTCCATCGCTGTGAACTGACCGGCCTGACTCCGGGAACCGAATACCAGTTTCAGGTGGCGGGACTCTCAACCGCTTATCGGTTCCGCACGATGCCCGCGAAGATCACGAACACGTTTCAATGGGTTTCCGGCGGCGACAGCGGCATCGACGGGCACGCGATTGCCACGAATATGAACGCCGCCCGGCAAGATCCGCAATTTGTGCTGATTGCTGGCGACCTCGCCTACGACAACGGCAAATCTCCCGAAACGTTTCTGAAGTTTCTGGAAAACTACAACCGCTACATGGTCGACAGCCAGCGGCGCCTGATTCCCATGGTCGCGACGCTGGGCAACCACGAAGTCGACGGCGGTTACAAGAAGCCCCGCACAGCGGCACCCCAATTCTTCAGCATGTTTGACGGGTTCTACCAGGACACCACGTATGGCGTGCTCGATTTCGGCGATTACTTGAGCCTGGTACTGCTCGACACCGATCACATCTCTCCGATCGCCGGGGAACAGACCAGTTGGCTCGAACGGACCCTCGCCGCGCGCCAGGATCGCCCTCATCTGATCGTCGCCGGCCACGTCCCCGCCTACCCATCGTTCCGCGACCCGGCTGGGAAGGATGACAACCTGGGGACCGGCGAAGAGAATCGCAAATATTGGTGCCCCCTCTTCGAGAAATACCAGGTGGACCTCGTACTCGAACATCACGACCACACCTTCAAGCGCACGCACCCCTTAACCAACGGTCTGTACGACAAGCATGGCGTGCTCTACCTGGGCGATGGTTCGTGGGGCAAAATCCGCCCCCCGAAAACTCCCGAACAGCGACCGTACCTGGCCGCCGTCAACGAGTGTTACCACATGACCGTGCATCGCTTCGAAGGTGAGCAGCGATTCCACACGGCGATCGAAGAGTCGGGCAAAGTAGCCGATGTCTGCATGACCGTCAGCAAACGTCCGTCGCGACGTGGGTGAGCCCGGTGCCAGGCCTCGGCCAGCAAATCCGCTGACAAATTGAGTGGCGACTCGGGGAGGCCGCATGCCACCCATTATCGACGCACTGTCATACAGACGGTCGAAGCGGCGCACGTCTCGCTGGTCGTGGGTCGGTGCGATCCGGGGGTGAAGTGGCTTGTCGGGATTCTCGGCAGTTCGTGGCCAACGAGCTGGGGGATTGGAATGGGGAGGGCATGCGGGCTCAAGCCCGCACGACGACAGACGAGGCGACCGCCGCGCGACGCCCAATCCAATGCCACCCACGCGACGCACAAAACGGCCAGCCTCGTTCATCAGGTTGCCCTGTAATCTGCGGAAATCTGCGTCAATCTGTGGATCCCCTTTTACACTTTTTGAGCGACGCGGGTGCGAACTCTGTACCGCATGCCTGGGCCAGATCGGCACCAACCCGTCGCCTCGTATCGCCGGGGATCACGGCCCAAATCCTTGAACCGGCCGGTCAGAACTGCTTATAATCCGGGCAAATCACGGATGAACACTACATCAGGCTCCCCGAGCCGGTCGCCCCCTGGCGATTCTCTCGCGCAAGCCGTTGGGCGCTGTCGTCATGTCCGAAACTCCATCATTTGAAGAGCTGAGCAAACTCGGCCGAGGGCACCTCAAAGCCGGACGGCTGGATGAAGCCCTGTCAGCTTTCACCGCCGCCGCGAGCCTGAACGACCTCGATCCGGGGATCCACGACGCGTTGGGAATGGTCCATTTCCTCCAGCACAATTACCCGGGTGCGATTCAGCATTACGAACGCGTCACGCGCCTCGACCCGCGCCGCGGTTCGGCCTGGATCAATCTGGGGGCCGTCTACAACCGCATGGCCGACTATCCGAAGGCCGTCGAAGTCCTCCGCCGGGCCGTGCAGATCGAAAAGAAATCGAGTGCGGGCTACTACAACCTGGGGATCGCCTACAAGCATCTGAAACAATGGGCCCTGGCAGTGCCGGCCTATCGCGAAGCGATTCGCCTGGAACCCAAGATGGCCGAGGCGTACCTGAACCTCGGCAACGTCTACACGGCCATGAAGAACTACACTCAGGCCGCCTCGAATTATCGCAAGGCGCTCGACCTGAAACCGGGTTTGGAACGGGCCGTCCGCGGACTCGAGCAGGCCGAGAACGCCATTCGCGAAGCGAAGAGTCACAACAACCCGTTTGGCCGGCTGGTCGATCCCTCCCATCTGAATGCCGCGGCGGCGACTCCCGCAGTGGCCGCCCATGAACTGGCTCCCGACGAACGGCAGCGCGACCGGTCGCAACTGCACGCACTCCTGGTGAAGCTCGAAGACGAATTCCAGGGCATGACCGAATCGCTCGAAGATCAGGTCCACGCGTCAGTGCGCACCCTGAATAAGATGCTGACGCAACCGCTGTCCCCCCATGGCGTCTCGATCTCGCGGGAAGATGCCCTCGACCAGTTCCGGGAAGCGCGGGCACAATTCGCCCCGCGATTGGCCCAATTTCAGGCGACTCTGAAACAATTGCGCGAGCACGAGGCCCAATTCCAGTGAGCGCCGCGACCCAATACACCACCGCGGAACTCGCCGCCGACGGACTCGTACGAGAAAAAATGCCGCGCCATGTCGCGGTCATCATGGATGGCAACGGCCGCTGGGCCCAAAGCCGCGGGCTGCCCCGCGTCGAAGGTCACCGCCGCGGCGTCACCAGCGTCCGCGAAACCGTCGAAGAATGCGCCAAACTCGGCCTCGAACAGCTCACGCTCTACTGCCTCAGCAGCGAAAACTGGAAGCGTCCCCAGCGCGAACTCGACTTCCTGATGAGCCTGCTCGAACAGTACGTGATCGAAGAGCGCTCTGAGATCATGCGGCAAGATCTCGTCTTCTCGATGATCGGTCGTCGGGAAGGCTTGTCGCAGGGAGTGCTCAACGAAGTCGAAAAGACCCTGGCCTGCAGCCGCGATAACCGCGGGATGCGGTTGTGCCTGGCGGTCAACTATGGCAGTCGCGCCGAAATCGTCGATGCCGTGCAGGCCATCGCCCGCGAAGTGGCCGCCGGCCGCATGGCCCCCGCCGACATTCAGGAAGACCAAATCTCGGCTCATCTCTACACGGCGGGCATGCCCGACCCCGATCTGCTGATTCGCACGGCAGGTGAAATGCGGGTCAGCAATTTCCTGCTCTGGCAGATCAGCTACGCCGAGTTGTGGGTCACCCAGAAATGCTGGCCCGAATTCCGTCGTCCCGATCTGCTCGACGCGCTGCGCGATTTCGGCTCCCGTGACCGCCGCTTCGGCGGCCTGAAAGGCTGATGGCTCAATGCTCGGCTGGCGTTTATTCCTGGGCCCCATTCTGATCGCCGCGCTGATTGGTCTGTTCTGGCTCGATACCCAGCGCGGCGCCACGGCCCCCATCCTCGCCCTCCTGGCACTGGGCCTGGGGTTCCGCAGCACCTGGGAACTCGTGCAATTGCTGCGGGTCCGCTTCCAGCCCCAGTTCGGACTCACCGTGGGCTGCGTACTCGCCGTCATTGCCTCCAACTGGTACTGGCTGCTCCGCCCGGAAACGTTCGCCGGCACCGCCGACGCGGTCGCACGACTGGGCCCCGTAATGCTCGTCGTATCGCTGGCGGTGGCACTGCTGTTCGTGAACGGACTGTGGCGCTACGAAGCCCCCGGCCGATCGCTCGAAACACTCGGATCAGAACTGCTCGTCCTGTCGTATGTGGGTGTCTTTGTCAGTCTTGTCGTGCAGATGCGCTGGCTCGACTCCGCCAAACTCGGCTACCTGCCGTTGGCGTCGCTGGTCGTCGCCACCAAGTGCGGCGACACGGCGGCCTACTTCACCGGCCGCGCGCTGGGAAAAACGAAACTCTGCCCGAAAATCAGCCCGGGCAAAACTCGCGCGGGGGGCGTCGGCGCTCTCGTCGGCGCAGCCCTGGGATCTGTGGCCTGGTTCCACTGGGCCGGGCCAGGCCTGTTTGGGGTCACTTCGGGCCCCTGGTACGCCGTGGCGTTCTACGGAGTCGTGCTGGGACTCGTTGGCCTGGTCGGCGATCTCGCCGAGTCGTTGATCAAACGTGACGTCGGCCAGAAAGACTCGGCTCCCCTGTTGCCGGGATTTGGCGGACTGCTCGACCTGCTCGACAGCATCCTGTTCACGGCACCGGTGGCCTACCTGCTATGGCTCGTGCTGCCATTGGTCGGCTGACCGCATTCGTGTCGCCCGGCAAGACATCGCCCTGAGCTGTCGTCCTTGTTCGGCCGCACCGCACCATCATCACGCGGGCCGACCTTTTCCCGCCACCCAGACCCAGCCGGTGATGACCAGCAGTACGACTTCGCCCGCCAAAGTTCCCACGGCGATCCCCAGACTGCCACCCAGGTAGCCCAGGCACAGCTTTGCCAACAGGTGGGCGACCATGGCCACCCCGACCAGCAAGAGATCGAGTCGCTGCCGGCCGATGGCGATCAGCCCCATCCGAAAATGCCCTGACATCAGTTGTACCGGCCAGGCGACAATGAGCACCCGCAACGCCGAGGCGCCGGTGACAAACGCCGCGCCGTACAACAACTGCAATCCGAAACCCGCCAGGCTCATCGCGATCGCCATCGCGACCAGACTGGCCGGCAGCGTACGCCGCAACGAGGAATTCAACTCGGCCGACACGTTGTGGGTGCCGGCCGCGGCACCGGCTGCCAGTTGCGGCAACAGCACCCCCAGGTAAATCGCCACGAGCGAGGCCCCCAGCGCGTACAGCTTAAACCCCATGCTGTACACCCCCAGTTCATCTCCCGTGTCGAACAAACCCAGAATCAGTACGTCAGAACCCTGGATCAGCAACCGCAGATAATTCGAGCCCCCGATCGGCACGGCATCCTGCAGACAGTGCCAGGCCTCGCGGGCGGGCAGGCCCCACATGAACGGCCCACAGGCCAGCCGCAGCCAGACCCACAGCGCCAGTGCGGTCGAGCCCTCCGCCACCCCCAGAATCAGCGGCACCGCCACCGGCGGCCACCCACAAACCGTACACAACCAGACGCCGCTGAAATAACAGATGTTCGTAGCCAGCATGGCGATCGCCACCACGTGCATGCGGTTCTGCCCCTGGGGCACCCAGCCAATCGTCAACGCGGCGGTCGCGATCGACAGACCGTACAGCACGGCGTACTGGAAGATCGGTTGATACTTCGGAACCAACCCGGCGACCAAAGCCACCCCGCACCAGGCGAACACCCCCAGCAGCAGTCGCAGTAAGGCGATCGTCGTCGCCATCCGCGCCGGCGGTACTTGCCCGGCCGCGACCGTCTTGATCCCAATCACATCCAACCCCGCCGTGCTGAGACCGATTCCCTGCACCGACAGCGATTGCCCGAGATTCAACTGGCCAATGATCTCACGGCTGAAATGCCGCACGAGCACGATATCCGACAGGAACCGCAGCGCCCGGCATGCGAAATCGGCCACGACGATCAGCAGGTACGACCGGACAGCCAGCTTCCCCCCAGTCGGGGCCACAGCGGGGGTCGGTTCGTCGCGAGGCAGTTCCGGCACGATGCGAAAATAAGGGACTTTAGGCAGATCAGTGCCACCACACCCGGCAGGTCAGACACAACCCCGCGGCGTGGTCAGCAACGGCGTCTATCCTGTCGATCCGAGGGGGTACCCGTCCACCCCGACACCCGGCGTTTTTCCGATTCCGGCGGGAATTCTCTGAAAACCCCGTCTTGACCCAATTCGACACGCACACTACCGTCCCCATCCCATCGGAATTCCTCTCCCCCCTCGCATGTTCTTGTCAACCGCTCCGGTCCCGCAATTCCGACGTAACCCCGCAGGATGTGACATGGCCGGTACTTCGTCTCCGACTTCGATTCGAGTCCGCTTCCCAGCGTGCTGCCTGCTGGTTCTGGCGATCACCGCGCTCTCGGCTGTCCCGTTGCCTGCCGGTGAATTCGACGACCCCGAAGACACCTCGACGCCCACCGAAGGGGTGCTGGTCATGCGCGACCGCTCCGGCACCGTCGTCGCCGGAAAAATCACGCTCGTCGATGAGATTTACACCGTCCACGGCCGCTATGGCAATCTGCAGTTCCCCGCCAGTGACGTCCGCATGCGCTGCAGCACCCTGCAGGACGCCTACTCGCGACTGCACGACCTGACAGCCAAACATCAGAGCGCCAACTCGTACATGATTCTGGCCCGCTGGTGCATGGCCAACCAGTTAGAAAAAGAAGCCGTCGAAGAATTGAACGCGGCCCTCGACCTCGAACCCGACCGCGACGACGCCAAGCGCATGCTGCAGTCCTTGACCGAAGTCACCCCCCAGGGACAGAAGCGCGACAGTCGGACTGCGGAAAACTCCCGCACCGGAAAAGCCGACTGGCCCCTGGCCGAAGAAGCGGTCACCCTGGGTGGCCTGTCCCTGAACAATGCCCTGCAGTACAACCGCAAGATTCAACCGTTGATCGTGAAGACCTGTGCCACCGCAGGTTGTCACACGCGGGAATCCGAAAGTTCGTTCCAGTTGTACCACGTCACCCCCGGCAAGCACGCCAGCCGTACGGCCAGCGAACAAAATCTCGCGGCCATTCTGCAGCAGATTGATATGAAAGCGCCGTCACGCAGTCCGCTGCTGACCGTGCCCCGAGGCAAACACGGCAAGAATGGCCGGTCTGTCTTCGCCGGCCCGCGTGGCGAACAGCAGTTCGCCGACCTCGAACAATGGGTGCAGGACGTCGCCCGCGAAGAGTCCCGCCGCGGCAGCAAGACCGACGAGGCCGACGCCCGCCGGCGCGGCACCATTCGCCAGACTGCGGCGACCGACGCCAAATCGGGCGAAAAATCCAGCAGCGGTCGAGATCCGTTCGCCGTCCCGGCGAATCCCCCTCTCCCCTTCCGCGGAGAGCGTCGCCCGCGCTCCATGTCCGACAGCTCGAACGCCGATCCCTTCGACCCCGCCGCGTTCAATCGCCAATCCGCCGCGGGCAGGAAATAATCCGCACTTCGGCCTCAGGCCCCAGTCCGCCCGTCGAGGCTTTCCCGTCTCCGGAAGGGCCGAAGAGGTTCTGCCAGCAGTGCGTCGCGCTTAGGAAAACGCGCTGATACACATCTGCACGGGCCCAATGATCCGTGAGAGCTCTTGGCACACCAATTGCATTTCCGGCATTTGTGCCGTCAATCGCCGCATCATTGTCAAATCATGGGGAGACGAATAGCCGAAGAATGTCACAGACGAAAAAGCACGCCCGAGCAACCGCGGTGAACCATTGTCGAATTCAATCAGATCATGTTCCCCGACCCGGAGAATCACATCGCCTGGCGCAAATTCGTCGCGCACGTGACGCGGAATTTGTTGGACGATGCCGGCCTCGATCCGATCGCCCTGTGGACAGCCACCCAGGTCGACCGTCAAGCACGTACCCGCTTGGAATAAGTCAGGAATTCGGGAGAAGTCTGCTTCGTGGAGAAACTCGTTGTCCTCATTCCTGACGGGCAAATCGTCGCACGAATCAGGTGCGGGATTCCATTCCCGACTGGCTCCCACACTGCGGGCCACATACACCGGCTTCTTGCCAGAGGGCATTAAGTGGACGCCGGACCAGGCCAAAAGCTCTGCCATAATTTCAGGTCCAGGCCGGTGCTGGGCTTCACTAAACAGCACGATCGTGGCGGTAATCGACATGGCAATGCTCCAGCATGACCGACATAAACAGCAACCCAGCAATGCGGGCAGGTTATGCGTTCGTTTGCTGTATGGCAAGCACTCGATTCCTCGTTTCCAGCCGCGCTGGCATCGTGCGATTCAGTCGTCTCCAGCGAGCCGCCCGGGTTCACCCCGGCGGTCTAATTCTCAAAACCCGTCGAGCAACTCGCTTGGTGAATCAAATCACGGCGGCGGCGTACCGACCCACCACGACAGATACAGCGCGTAATGATCCCAGAACCACTCGCCGGGGAACGCGCCGAAATAAAACCCGAAGATCAGCAGCGGATATTCCACAACCTGCATCAACGTTTCCGGCAACCACCCCCGACTTTCCAGGAACATGACCGGTCCCAAGGCCAATAAATACAGAACGGGCGAAAACAGCAACGTGACCACGGTCCCCATCAACGCTCGCCTGGCCCACTTTTCCCGCCGGTTGATGAAGCGGATGCTGAGCCAGACAACCACCGCGCCACAGATCGTGAAACCCAAGGCGAACCAAACAAGTAACGAATTGTCGGGTGGCATGTGTGGATCCGAAAAGACACTCCGGGAAAACGAGCGTGGCCAGGTCTCCTCTGGATTATTGGCGTGCTTCGCTGACGCACGCAAGCCCCTCCGCCGCGCCAGCAGCAGCAAATCGTGCTCAAAAGGCAACAACCGCCGCACCACTTCGACGTCATCCGTCGGAGCATTCAGGCTGGTTGACTGAGTCAGTTCGACCGGTCCCCTGCTGCGCTTTACGGTAGTCACGCGGCGAGCAACCGCAGGCCGCCTTGAAGGCTCCGTTAAAACGACTGAGGCTTTGAAAGCCCGCGGCCAGTGCCACGCTCAAAATCGAATGCTGCGTGGTCGCCAGCAGACGCTGCGCATGTGAGATCCGATGATCCGTGATAAAGCGGGTCATGGTCGTGCCAAACGTCTCCCGAAACAGATTCATGGCGTAGTTTGGATGGACCCCGACCGCCTCGGCGATTGACTCAGCGGTCAAGCACTTGTGGTAATTGCGGGCAATGTAACACGCGATCTGGTCGGCACGAGGCAGGTTGGCTGCCGGGCGTGAACCGGCCGACCGTTTGTTAACCCGCTGGCCCAACCGCATCAACCGGGCCCGCACTTCCAGCCTCGCGGCCGCAGCTTGCGCCTCGCCGGCATTGCGCAACTCGCGCTCCCACTGCTGAAATTTGAGCACGTCACATTCGTCTCCCACAGACTCCACCAGCACTTCACCACTCAAAATCCGGCTCACAAAGCCCACTTCGTGCGACGCATGCAGAAATTCACTCAGCGGCACGGTCACGACGAAATAGGGGGTCTGACCTTCGACGGCGACGATCTGGTGCGGAATCGCCGCCCAAAACACGGCCAACCGACCGGCCTGCACCGTGGTCCGCACGCCCCCGAGCAAATACGTCAGTGAACCCTCGGTCAACAAATTGAGCTCGACCTCGTTATGTCGATTCGGCCGAGGCATGCAGGCCGGCAGCCACTGCTCGCACGTGAACCCGTAGGGCAAAAAGTCACTGCGTGTGGGATCGAATCGCTTCATGACCTTAGAATACAGTGAGTTTTTCCATAAACACAGGGAGACACGCGTATTTCTCAGGATAGGATGGAGACTGGAAACAACTCGGTGGCCAGCCCTCCAATCCACGACAACAACCATGCACAACACTCACGCGGTCTGGACTTCGCTGCTGACATTGGCTGGTGTCATCGCCCTGCCGGCGACCGCTGGCCTGGCCTGGCCCCGGTCCGCCGCTGCTCAAGAACAGAGAGCCCGCCCCGCCGGCAGGGGCACTGACCCCGCCGGTGCCACCCAATTGCCCCGTCCGCGCTTGCGGGTCGTCGTCACCACCGACTTTCCGCCGCTGAATGTCGTCAAAGCGGGCCACGTCCCCCCCGATCAGAAAAGCGACCCCGACGATTTGCAGTCGCTGGTCCGCTTTCTGCTCTATGCCAATGAGTTCGATATCGAAGCGCTCATCGCCACGTCGGGAACGTTCGCCAACAAAGCCAACAAACAGAATATTCTGGATGTCATCGAACGGTATGCCGAGGTTTACCAAAACCTGCAACGGCATGACGATCGGTACCCAGACCCTGCGCATCTGCGGACGGTCACGTTTCAAGGGCGACATGGCACCTGGGGCAAACCAGGGACAGCGAATATCGGCGCCAGCCACGACAGCGAAGCCTCCGACGCGCTGATTGCCATCGCTGATAAGCCCGACCCGCGCCCCGTCTACATCTGCGTCTGGGGCGATTGCAGTGTCGTGGCCCAGGCCGTCTGGAAGGTCCGCAACACACGCCGCGCAGCCGAATTCAGCGCGTTCCTCAACAAACTCCGGATCCATCAGATCGCGACGCAAGATGGCACGATCGGCTGGTTGCGCGACAACTTCCCCACGCTGTTCATCATTCATTCGCAACACACTTACCAGGGCATGTTCGGCGGCAAAGATCCGCTCTCTGATCTCGCCTGGGTCAACCAGCACATTCGCCAGAACCACGGCCCCCTCTGCACTCTGTATCCCCACGAAGGAGTGAGTTGTACCGGTGTGTGCGAAGGCGACTCCCCTTCCTTCTTGTGGCTGGTCAGTGCCAATCGAGGGCTGAACGATCCCGATGACCCCACGCAGGAAAGTTGGGGGGGCCAATTCAAGAAAGACGGCACCAAAAATCACTACCTCGATGGCCCTGGCCCGGCCAGTATCTCGAAATGGCGCGCCGAATTTCAGCAAGAATTCGCCGCACGCGCCAATTGGTGCCTTGGCGAAAAATGAATCCGCAACAGAACAGAGGACCTATGCGACTGCTTGTCTGGTGCCTGGCGATGACCTGGTTCGGCGTGGTGGCGGCCACGACCTGCCCGGCCGCAGAATTGAAGCCGCGTCTGGTCGTGCTGACCGACGTCTCCACCTGGGAAACCGACGACAGCGAATCACTGGTGCGCCTGCTCGCGCACGCCGACCTGCTCGAAATCTCAGGCCTCGTGTACACCACCGGCTGGAGCCTGGAAACAACTCGCGACGACTTCTTCCAACTGATTCATCAGGCTCTCGATGCCTATGAACACGATTTGCCCAACTTGCGGAAACGGTCGACTCAGGACGGGCATCTGCCCGATGAATCGCGACAGACAGTTGGCTATTGGCCCAGTGCCCAGTCGTTGCGCGACCGCACTCTGTTTGGCAGCCGCAAGCGCGGCGCCCAACACGTTGGCGAACAAAACGACTCACCCGGAAGCCGGTTGATCATCGACCTGGCCGATGCCGACGACCCACGCCCGCTGTGGATTTCCGTCTGGGGAGGCGGCAACACGCTCGCCCAGGCGATTTGGCGCGTCCAGCACGAGCGCAGCCCGGCCGACTTGCGATCGTTCTTGCACAAACTGCGTGTCTACACGATTACCGATCAGGACCGCGAACAACGCACCCCTTTCTCAGACAGTTCCCATCAATGGCTGCGGAAGGAATTTGAAAAGGATCTGTTCTTTATCTGGGACGAATGCGCCTGGAAATATCAGAACGGTTTCGGAAAGCAGAATTGGCCCGCCCACGAAACGCACATTCAGAACCATGGCCACCTGGGACGCGTGTATCCCAAATATCAATTCGGCGTCGAAGGCGACACCCCCGCCTTCCTGCACCTGCTGCCCCTGGGGCTCAATGATCCCCACCAGCCGACACAGGGGGGCTGGGGTGGCTATTTCACCCGAGACAAAACCCTCGACAACGAGACGCGGTGCTTCACGAATCACCAGAACCCAGCGTACCAGACCTGCCGCAAACTGGCGGAACACTTCTATCCCGCCGCGTTCAACAACTTCGCCGCCCGCATGGACTGGGCCCAAGACGGCGCGGGGAATCGAAACCCGGTCGTGGTGCTCGATGGCGACCCGTCGCTCAACATCCTTACCCGCACGCCCCGTCCCGGAACCACCGTGACACTCGATGCGTCGGCCTCCTTCGATCCCGATGGAAATCACCTGACGTTCCATTATTGGGTGCTGCCCGCTGCCGGCACCTGCGAACAGGCCATCGAAATCACCGACGCCGATACCAGCCGCGCCACGATCCATGTCCCGCTGGGAACGGCCGGAACAACTTTTCATGTGATCTGTGAAGTGACCGACGACGGCACACACCACCTGACCGGTTATCGCCGCATCATCTTCACACCGACCGAGTGAACCGTCACCCCGCCCCGCCGCTGCCGACCTGTCCGCGGCACCATCGGCGAATTGAAAGCACCTGCATGCCTGCGCCTGCCACCTCCTGTTTTCGAGTCGGATTGACCCGCGACTTCTTGAACGCGGCGGGCGAAATCGTGTTTGGCGACATTGGCCTCAGTGCGCTGCAGTCGCTACCGGGCGTGTCGGTCGAATTCCTGCCCGACTATGGTTCTGAATTGCCGGCCTGTGTGGGCCACGAGTTCGATGCGCTGCTGGTGCTCAGTCCGCACGTCACGCCCACCACGGTGTCGCCGGCCAGTCGCCTCACGATCGTGGCCCGCTTCGGCGTCGGCTACGACAACGTCGATGTGAACGCCCTCACCAACGCAAACGTGCTGTTGACCATCACGCCTGACGGCGTCCGCCGTCCGGTGGCCGTCTCGGCTCTAGCCATGCTTTTGGCACTATCGCATCGCCTGCTTGCCAAAGACCGGCTGACGCGCGCCGGTTGCTGGCACGAGAAGCTGAACTACATGGGGGTGGGACTCACCAGCCGCACCCTCGGCCTGATCGGATTCGGCAATATCGGGCAGGAAATTGCGAAAATCGCGGCCCCGCTGGGCATGCGCCTGACTGCGCACGATCCCTATGCGGCACCAGCCGCGGCCGCCGGGTTGGGCGTGTCACTGCTCGAACTGGACGATCTCTTGCGCCAGGCCGATTTCGTCTGTGTCTGCTGCGCACTGACCGCCAGCACACAGCACCTGCTCAATGCGTCTCGCCTGCGACTCCTGAAACCGACCGCCTTCCTGATCAACGTCTCTCGCGGACCGGTGATCGATCAGTCCGCGCTGACGGCGGCCCTCAGCCACGGGCAGATCGCCGGGGCGGCGCTCGATGTGTTCGAACAGGAACCCATCGATCCCGACGACCCGCTGCTGACACTCGACAACGTGCTGCTCGCTCCACATGCCGTCTGTTGGACGGATGAGCTATTCCGGGGCAACGGAGCAGCCGCCTGCCGGGCCATCGGCGAAGTTCTGCGCGGCCAGATCCCCCGGGACGTCGTCAACCGTGACGTCATCGACCGCCCCGGATTGAAACAGAAGTTGGCCCGGTACACGGCCGACCGATGACAACAGGTTCCCATCTACAGAAAGACCTTATGCGCCCCAATCATGTAAAACAAAAACTCAGCGCTGACGGTACGTCCATCGGCACTTTCGTGTTTGAATTCAGCACCACCGGCATCGGCCGAATCGTAGCCGAGGCTGGCGCTGCGTTTGCCGCGTTCGACATGGAACACACCGGCTGGAGCGTCGAAACCATCCGCATGCTGGTCGCCACCACCCGTTCCACGGAACTGCTCCCGTATGTCCGCATCCCGGCCACCGAATACCATTTCGTCGCCCGCGTGCTCGATATGGGCGCCATGGGAATTATGATCCCCATGGTCGAAAGCGCCGAACAGGCCGCGCGCATCGTCGCAGCCGCGAAATACCCACCGGTCGGCCGGCGCGGGGCCGCGTTCTGCATCGCACACGATGACTACACCAATGGCGACATCGTCCCCAAAATCACGTCCGCCAATCGAGAGACGCACCTCCTGGCCCAGATCGAAACGGCGGCTGGTGTCGAAAACGCCCACGCGATCGCCGCCGTCGATGGCATCGATGTCCTGTGGATCGGCCATTTCGATCTGTCGAATTCGCTGGGCATTCCGGGCGAGTTCAATCATCCGCGGTTCCAGGACGCGTTGAACACGGTCCTGGCCGCATGCCATGCACACGGGAAAATCCCCGGTTTCATGGCCAGCAGTGTCGAAGACGGTCGGGCCCTGCTCGACCGGGGATTTCGCATGCTCGCCTATAGCGGCGACCTTTGGCTCTACCAGAAAGCCGTTCGCGACGGCATCGCGGCACTGAACGCCCACAACCCGTCACCCGTGAATTGAGTGTCCCTCATCTTACGCCCGCGCAGACACCCACGCCACGACACGCCCTCGCGCCACGACTTACTTGTCCGACAACGGCACGTCGCGGAACATCTGGTGACAGGCCCGGCAATTGGTGCTGACCGCCTGCAAGGCCTGCGAAGCCCGCTTGGTGTCCGCCACAGCCCCCTGGCAGGCCGCTTCCAGGGTGCGACAGGCGGCCTCGGCTTCGCGCGCCAGCTCCACGAATTTCGCCGGCTTCTCCAGCACCTCTCTCCTCCGCAGAAATTCCGTGAAGTGCTCTCGCAATAACAGCGCTTCGTGCGCGGGCTCCAGCGAAGGCGATTGCGCCGGCGCCTGCCAGCCAGCCTGTTCGAGCAGCTTCAGCCGGTCGTGGACCTGCTCCATCTCCACCATCGCCTCGGCGATCGCGGGCAGCTTGGCGACTTCGGGGAAATCGGCGGGCAGCCGATCAATCACCGACTGGTCCAACGGCCGGGCTTCGCGGGCCGCCTGAAACAGTCCCCGATACGCCGGGCTCGTCCCCGCCAGTTCCAGCACCGAAACCGCCTGCTGGGGCGCGATGAAACCGGCCCCCACACACGCCACCGCGGCCGCCGTCGGACTGCGATGCTTGCCATGATGGCAATGCAGGTAGATCGGCCCGGGCAGATCGCGCACCGCTTTGACCAGTTCTTGCGCCCGCCCGGCGGAGATGCCGTCGTACCCATGCGGCAAATGCACATACCGCATCCCGTATTTCCGCGCGCGGGCCACATCGGGACGGGTCCCATCGACGCTGATGATCGTCTTGATCCCCAAGGCCTGCAACTCGGCGAACGCCGCGTCCCCCTCGGGCAGCCCGCCGGAAATGACCCGCTCGTGGACTCGAATCGGATTGGGCAGCTCGTCCGACTTCAAACGTTCAATCCCGGCGGACGCCGACTTCGGCTCAGCCAGCTCACCACACGCCGCGTCGACCGTCGCGTCGGCCGTCGCGTCGACAGTCGCCCGGCGGGAGGCCCTGACCGAAGTCTCGGTCGCTCCGACCTGCAGGCTCAGCAGCACCCCCACACACCACACAGAGAATCTCATGACGCACGCCTGCACAGAAAACCGAGCATTCAACAACACTGGGCGGGGCTTCCCCGGCGACTTCCACCATACCGTTTCGCACCATCGCCAGCCACCAGATCCCCCGCCGAACGAAATCTGTTTACGCGTCTTGCCTGAAACGCCAACTCCGCCTCGGCCACAGGCGACCCACACCAGGCCCGGCTGAACGGTCCTGAACATCCCGCTTTCTGCGACAACGGCTGCGAAATCCACCTTGGCGATCGACAGAAACACCCGCCGCACACCCTGCCAGATGCTCCCCAACCACTGATCCCAAATGACTTTACCGCACGCCCCCAGCAGCCCTTGCCCCGCCGGTTTGCCATTGCCCTGACCACCCGAAATCAGGTACAAACCCGCCCCATTCTCCTCAAATCCTCTCCCCACCAATCGCCAATGCTCTCGACAGCTCCCTCCGGAGGCACGTCCATGAGACATTTCGTACTTTGCGGCCTGTCTGCCAGTCTGCTCGGCCTGGGACTGTTCGCACAGTTTGCGGCGAGTGTCCGCGCGGCTCCCCCCGCCAAGAAATCGCTCGCCACCGTCGAGCCAGCCGAAATTCTGGTGACCGATTGTCGCGTCCGGTTCCTCAATGAGGTCCCGTTGGCCTGTTCACGCTCCGGCATTCTCGAACTGACGGCGAACGAAGGCGATACGGTCAAAGCCGGAACCGTCGTCGCCCGCCTGCGTGACCGACTGCAACAGGTGACCCGCACCATCGCGCAGCGCGAAGCCACCAACGATATTGAAATCCGCTTCGCCGCGAAGGCCAGCGAACTCGCTCAGGCCAAATACATGCGGGCCATGGACGCCAACAAATCGGCGGCCGGTACCGTTTCCGAACTGGAACTCCGCGAACTGCGACTGGCAGCCGAAAAATCACTGCTGCAGATCGAACAGGCCGAGCACCAACACAAAATCGCCGGCTTGAAACGCGATGAAGCCGAAGAAACCGTCAGCCTGTACCAGGTCGTCGCCCCCTTCGACGGCACGGTGCTCGAAGTCTACCGGCATCCAGGCGAAGTGGTTCGCGAAGGCGAACAGATCCTGCGACTCGCCTCGGTCACCCGCGTCCGCATCGAAGGCTATGTGCCCGTCGACCAGGCCGCCCGCCTCAGTCGCGGCCAGCGCGTGCAGGCCCGCCTGCAGGCCGACGACACGTCCGAAACAACCCTGTCGCAGGTGGCCTACGCGGGCCGTCTGACCTTCGTCGACATCAAGGTCGAACCCGTGTCGCGACGGGTCAAAATCGTGGCCGAGGTCGCCAACCCCGACGCCCAGTTGCGCGACGGCCTGACGGCCAGCTTGAGTGTGTCTGTCAATTCGCGTCTGGAAACCACCCGCAAAGACTGATTTCATCACGGTCCCTGTGCACCCCATCCGTCGCTTCACCTCTGGCAACAGCCCCGCGCGAAACGTGCCGCGCTGGGGCTGGTCCTGCGTCTGGGTGGCGCTGTGTGGACTGGCGGCCCTCGCCCCCGCCGGCTGCCAGAATCAGACCTCGGCCCTGGCGCGACTCCCCGACACGATGGCGCAGTTCATCGCCTATGAACCGCTGATCGGCACCGACGACCCCGGCAATGTCCCCGAATACGAATCCATCGTCGCCACCCAGGAACCTCGGCGGGTCCTGAACCAGGGCAAAATGGAATACTGGGATGCCACCCTCGAGGAAATCCTGCGGATCGCCCTGGCGAATATCGCCGTCATCCGCGACCGCGCCCAGTTCCTGTCCCCCTCGAACCTGCTGCTGGCCAATCCCGATGCCACCCCCTCGGGCTTCGACCCGGCCATTCAGGAATCGGGCGGCCCCAACAGTTACCGGGGTGTCGAAACGGCCCAGGCCGATTTTGATCCGGTCCTAACCTTGAGCACGATCTGGAGCGACAACGCGCTGATCCAGAACAACACATTCCTGTCGGGTGGTCTGCAGGCCGGGTCAGAACTCGATGAAAACAATGCGGCGTTTATCGCCCAGGCCTCCAAAACCCTCACCACCGGCGGCCAACTCACATTGAGCCAGACCTGGGATTACAACCAGAACAACGCCCCCAATCGACTGTACACCTCGGTCTATGTCGGCGCCCTGACGGCCGCCTACCGCCAGCCTTTGTGGGCCGGGTCGGGTGTCGATTTCACCTCGATCGCCGGCCCGCTGTCGCGAAACATCCCCGGCGGCCCCCTCAACCAGGGTCTGGAAATCGCCCGCCTCAACACGCGGATTTCCACGATCGACTTCGAAAACCGCACGATGACGCTGCTGAAGAACGTCACCGACGCCTGGTGGGATCTGGCCTTCGCCTATGAAGCCTATGAGAGTGAAGTGCAGGCCCGCGACGCGGCCAAACAGATCTGGGATCAGATCAAGTCACGCGTCGACAACGGCCTCGAACGGGCCAGCGTCGCTGACGAGGCCCAATCGCGCGCCAACTATCTCGAACGCTGTGTCCAGACCTCCGACGCCCTCACCGTGCTCTACCAGCGTGAAGCCCAACTCCGCCGCTTGATCGGCCTGAACGTCAACGATGGCTTCTTGATTCGTCCCGCCGATGGTCTCCGCGCCCAGGAAGCCACCCCCGATTGGCAACAGACCCTGGCCGAGGCCCTCACCCACCGCATCGAATTACGCCGACAGAAAACGGTCATCGAAAACGTCACCATCCAGTTGCGGGCCGCCCGCAGCCTCGCCAATCCGCAGGTCGATTTCATCTCCAGCTACAACATCAACGGCTTCGGCGACAACCTGTTCAACATCAATAATCGCGGCCCTTACCCGGGCGCTTATGGCACCCTGTTCGCCGGCAATCAGACCGGCTGGAATCTCGGCTTTCAGGCTTCGATGCCCCTTGGCTTCCGCGCCGCCAAGACGCAGATCAGAAACCTCGAACTGCGTCTGGCCAAGGCCCGTTCGGTCCTGGCCGCACAGGAACTCGAAATCAGCCATGAACTGGCCAACGCCTACCAGCAGTCCGATCGCTGGCTGGCGAATATCGAACTGCAGGAAGCCAAGCAAGAGGCCGCGCGGGAACGTGCCGCCGCCGTCGCCGCCGATTATCGCACCGGCCGCACGTCGATCGACCTACTCGTGCGGGCCGAAGCCGCCCTGACCGAAGCCACCGTCGCCTACCAGAAAAGTCAGGCCGAGTACCGCAAAGCGCTGACCGAACTGAATTACCGGGCCGGCCGCTTGCTCGAAACCCTGAACATCACCCTCGCCGACGGCATCTCGGATGCCCGCGCCTACCGCGCCACCCTGGCCCGCAACCTCGAACGGGTCCGCGGCGCGACTCCCCAGGCCTTGCAGATTGCCCGCGAAAACACGGCGGAAAACACGGCGGAAGACACGGCCGACGGCACGATCGAACAGGTGTCCGCCACCCAGCCGGCCTCCGCGGGCAAAAAGTCCCCGTCGCGCCCCTTCGGCCCCGCCGCTCCCGAGTATTCCCCCTTCCAACTTCCGCCTGATGACTCGACATCAGCCGACCAACCGGCGGCCACCCACCCCACTACCGACGCCGACACCGAAGCGACTTCGCCCGACTGAGTAACCACGGCCCCCGTTCTCTACCGCCCCGTTTTCCCGCGACCTACAAATTTCGTGCGTGGCTCAGCCAACAATGTCCACGGCCCCTCCCACCTCCCCCCAGATGGCGCCCCGCCCCTGCCCCTTGCGGGCACGAGCCGATCTCGTCGCGCACCCCGGAGGCTGTCAGGGCGAATCATACTGGCTCGTCAAAGATCCCGTCTCGCTCGAATACCACCGACTGCATCCCGCCCAGTACGCCATCCTGCAACTGCTCGACGGCAGTCGCAGCCTCGAACAAATCCAGTCGGCCTACCTGCGGTCCTTCCCGACTCAGCGCATCTCACTCCACGACCTCGAACTGCTGCTCGGTGATTTTCATGCCCAGGGCCTGGTGGTCAGCGACAGCCCCGGGCAGGCCGCCGTCCTGCACACCCGTGGCTGGAAATCCCGCCTCCGCAAACTCCAGCAGACAGCCGGCAACCTCTTATACATCAAGCTCCCCGGCTGGGACCCCGAGCGCACGCTCGCTCGACTCGAACCGGCCACCCGCTGGCTGTTCAGTCCCGTCGGTGTCGCCTGCGGACTGACCGGCGTCCTCGCCGCCTGGGCCCTGTTGCTCGTCAACCTCGCCCAGTTCGACCGCGAAATGCCCACGATGGAGCAGTTCTTCGGCTGGCCCAACCTGGCCTGGCTCTGGCTCACGCTGGGTGTCGCCAAGATCCTGCACGAACTCGGCCACGGCCTGGCCTGCCGCCGCATGGGGGGCGAGTGCCACGAGATCGGCATGGCCTTTCTGATGTTCAGCCCCTGCCTGTATTGCGACGTCTCAGATTCCTGGATGCTCTCGCAGCGCTGGCGGCGGATCGCAGTCGCTTGCGCCGGCATGTACGTCGAACTCCTCATTTCTGCCCTCGGCATTCTCGTCTGGAGTTGCACCCAACCCGGACTCGTCCATTTCCTGGCCCTGCAGACCTTCATCGTCACGACCTTCACGACGGTCATGCTCAACGCCAATCCGTTACTGCAATTCGATGGCTATTACATCCTGGGTGACCTGCTGGATGTCCCCAACCTGCGTGCCAAGTCCGACCGGTTGCTGGCCCAGTTCGTGGGCCGCATCGGCTTCGGACTGGAATGGCCCGCCGACCCGTTCATGCCCCAACACGGACGTTTCTGGTTCGCACTCTACGCCGGAGCCTCCGTCATCTACCGCTGCACGCTGATGTTCTCGGTGTCGTTCGTGCTCTACGAAATGCTGCGGCCGGTGGGCCTGCAGTCGCTCGCCCTGCTCACCGCCGTCGCCGTGGTGTTTCAGACCGTCTCCAATTCTGTCCGTCTGTTTTCTGCTCCGAGGGTCCGACCGATGCATGCTCCGCGTGCCCTGGCCACGGGATTTCTCGCGACGGCGATCGTCGCCGGCGCAGTGTGGATTCCCATTCCGTACCGGCTCGAATTGCCCTTCGTGGTCGATGCCCACGACGTCCGGCAGATCTACGCCTCGACCTCGGGACGCCTCGTCCGTGTCGCCGTCCAACCCGGGCAGCATGTCGAAGCAGGCGACCTGCTGTTCGAATTTTCGAATCATCAGCAGGAAGACCACCTGCAGCGTTTGCGAACGTCGCTGAAGGTGGAACAAATTGAAGAATCGGTCCACCGGCGCCTCAACGATGCCGCCGGCCTCGAAACCTCGGCTCAACGTGTCGCCCAATTGACCGCCGAAATCGCCGAGTACGAACAGCATCTGTCACGACTCAAAGTCGTGGCTCCCTGCGGGGGCACGGTCATCGCCCCGCGTGACCGCCGACCACCTCCCCACGACGGGGCCGACCCTTACGCACCGCAATGGTCGGGCACGCCCCTCGAAACCCGCAATGTCGGCGTGTGGATCGAAACCGGTTCTCACCTGGCGAGCATCGCCCCCGATGACCACCGCGCCGCCCGGGTCATCATCGAACAGGCCCAGCGCGACGACGTGCCGCTCGGTTGCCAGGTCGAATTGAAATGCGAATCGGCCCCCGGTGCCACCCAGGCCGGATCACTGACCGCGATTTCGCTCCGCGATCTCGATGCCGTCCCCGACGAATTGTCGAACAAATACGGCGGCGCGGTCCCCACCGTCACCGCCACCGATGGTCGTCAGAAACTCATTTCGCATGCCTTTGAAGGGCTCGTCGAAATTCCTGACTCGGCTCCAGGGTTGCTCCCCGGCATGCAGGGCCGGGCCCGACTGACGATCGGGCACCGTACGGCGGCCCAGTGGTTGTATCGCTGGTCTCTTTCGACTCTGCATTTCCGGATCTAGCGCCTCATGTCCACCGTTCAGATGTTACGCGCGTGGTCCCCGTGGGGCGCTGTGGCCGGCCTGGCCCGGCGACAGCGGGGCTGGTCACAGGTCGCCGAGATCGAGCGCCGCGGACCTGCCCTGCACTCACTCTCGGCCGCCGACCTGCTCGGCCGCGCCTCGGACCTGCGACACAGAGCCTGGCGGCAGGAACCGCTCCCGCGTCTGTTGCCCGAAGCCTACGCCCTCGTGGGCGAATCCATTCGTCGCGCCACCGGCTTCACGCTGCATGCCGTGCAGTTGCTGGGGGGCATCACCCTGGCCGAAGGCGCCATTGCCCAGATGCAGACCGGCGAAGGCAAAACCCTGACCGCCCTGCTCCCCGCCTTTCTCCGGGCCCTCTCGGGCCAGGGCTGTCACGTCGTCACCGTCAACGATTACCTCTCGCAACGCGATGCCCAACTGGCGTCCCGAGTCCTCGAACCGCTGGGCCTGACCGTCGGTTGGGTGGCTCCCGAACAGGACAATGAACAACGGCGACAGGCGTACCTGCAAGACGTCACGTATGGCACGGCCCGTGAAATCGGCTTCGATTTCCTCCGCGATCGGCTGCGTCAGGCCGGTTCACTGGGCCATGCGACCGCCGACCCGGGATCCGCCGCCCCGGTCCAGCGCGACCTGCATTTTGCCCTGGTCGACGAAGCGGACAACGTCTTGATCGACGACGCCAAGACGCCGCTGATCATTGCCCTACCCCGTCCGCACGATGAAGCCGCCCAGGCCCTCTTTCGCTGGAGCGTCCGCGCCGCCCAGAGTCTCGAACTCTCACGTGATTTCACCCTCGAACCACATGGCCGGGCCGCCCAGCTCACCGAAGCCGGTTGCCTCAGGCTCATTCGCACGCACAAGCCCCAACCCCTCGAAGGACTCGATCTCGAACGCATCTATCGACAAGTCGAACGTGCGCTGGCGGCCCAGCATGGCTTTCAACTCGACCACCAGTATGTCGTCACCGACGGCAAACTGGCTATTGTCGATGAATCCACCGGCCGCATCATGGACGGTCGCAAATGGCAGGAAGGGCTGCACCAGGCCATCGAAGCCAAAGAGCGGCTGGAGTTCTCGCAATCGACCCGCACTGCCGCAAAAATCACTGTGCAATCGTTCTTTCGACTGTACCGCCACCTGGCGGGTATGACCGGCACGGCCGCCACCGCTCAACGCGAGTTCGCCGGCGACTACGGATTGCCGGTCGCCCGCATCCCCACCCACCGCCCCAGCCAGCGAGTCGAATACCCGCCCCGCCTGTTCGCCACCGCCCAGGCGAAACGCCAGGCGCTCGCCGAGGCCGTGGAACACTGGCTCGCCGCGGGCCGGGCCGTACTCCTGGGCACCTCCTCGGTCGCCGCGTCCGAAGCCCTGGCCGCAGAACTCCGGGCCCGGAACATCACCTGTGAACTCCTCAACTGCCGGGCCCATGACCGCGAAGCGGCCATCATCAGCGAAGCCGGACAACCTGGCCGGGTCACGATCGCGACCAACATGGCCGGCCGGGGGACCGACATTCATGTCCACCCAGAGGTTCTGCAGGCCGGGGGCCTGCATGTCGTCGCCACCGAAATGCACGCCTCGCGTCGTATTGACCTGCAGCTTCTCGGCCGCACGGCACGCCAGGGAGAACCGGGTTCGTGCCAGTTCTTTCTGTCGCTCGAAGACGAACTGCTGGAAACCCTCGCCCCCGGACCAGCCCGCCGCCTGCGCGACCGCGGCCAACGTGAAGCCTCAACGACAGGCGAAATTTCCGCCCGCTGGCTGCCCGTGTTTCGACGACTGCAAAGCACACTCGAGACCCGCCACCGCCGACAGCGACGCGACCTGCTGAAATACGAACGCCAGCGCCGCAAAGCCTGCGACCAAATCGGCTTCGATCCCTGGCTGGATGTCTTGGAATCGCAGTAAGTCGCAGCCTGCACCCGCCACCCACGCCGCCGGCCGTCCTTTACAACATCTCCCGGCGGCAGGCCAGATCAGCCCGCCACAGGCCCGTCCCGATAATGGCGCCGACCTGATGACACAGCGACAGAGCGACCTGCTGCCGCAAGCGAGCCACCGGGTTTATCCCGGTGGTATCAGCGTGGATCGCTGACACCGGCCGAATGCGCCGACACAGCGAACGGCGCGGAACCGCCGACAGCTTGCGGCACCGCCCGTCACTCCGCCAGCACCAGCAGGCAAGACAAATCCCCCCTATCGAAGGGGGGGCACCGCGGGGGGGTAACGCACGTCTCAACGCCCGCGGTCATCAACCCGCTATCGCCTGCTGGTCCATCCATGACGAAGTCTTGAAACCAACGACTTCAAGTATTGTTCCCCGATCCGGTTTGCCAGTATGCGGCGGTCGAGCAACGTCCCTGGAAACAGACCGGGGCGGCGTAGGCAAACGGGCCAACCCCCGCACAATGCGGGTGCGATGAATCCCCATGAGTGCCGACCCTGCCATCCCGCAGCGGATTCGCCTAGACGCCCCGTCTGATCTGCCAGATCCGTGGCATCCGCGACTTCGTCCCGTCCGTAAACCGGACAATGGGGAATGCGGTCGCCGGAGATCGGTGACACGCGGCGGTTGGCTTTCGTTTGTGCTTTATCCTCGGGTTCCCTGAGAGTGGCACGCGATGTGCTTTCTCATCTGAGTATTCTCAAAATGTCACAAGTTGTCTTGGACATCTTGTCAAGAGCCCGCCCGAAGACCGTCTGGGAAGCGCAGCGTTGTGCCCCGGTCCATGGATGTTGGGCTCAATCACTCAACCGAGGAACAGGCAATGAAGTCTACAGCGTTCAGTTTGGCGGCGGGAATTTTGGTTTTTTGCGGAATGGGACAGGTGCAGGCAGGCATCATCGTCACCGTGGATCCGGCGGGTGTGCAATCTTCGCAATTACCCCAGGTGAGAACTGAAACGTTTGATCAGTTTGCGAATGGGACTTCGTATACGAGTCTCTCCACGGCGGTTGGTAACTTGGTCGCCGCGGACGGCGACAAATTTGCAGTCGTCAATGCCGATCAGTATGGCGGAGCCGGCGGCACGGGGAAATTCCTCGCAATCGGTGCGCAAACCGGTTATTTCGCGACGTCCGAGGTGGTCACCTTGAATTTGCCCGGGGCTCAAACCTCTTTAGGTCTGTGGTGGTCGGCCGCCGACAGGGGGAACGAGGTTCAGTTGTACTCGAACAACCAATTGCTCGGGACCTATACCACATCTTCCCTTTTCGGATCTGCCGGCAGCAGCTACTACGGCAACCCCAACAGTGGTCAAGATTCCGGTGAGCCATTTGCTTACATCAACTTCAGAGCCACCGACGGCACCACTTTTGACAAAGTCGTGTTCAGCGAAAACTTGCCGGGGGCAGGCTTCGAAATCGACAACATCAGTATCCCCAATTTCCAGTCCGTGTCCCCGGCGCCGGCTGGCGTTCCGGAGCCTTCGGGCCTCGTCATGCTGCTCGGTCTCGGCGGAATGGGCATCATTGGTTGGTGGCGTACACGTCGAGTCGGCTAGCACTTGCTCAATTGAGGCAGCGCGGAGCCCGGGGATCCAACCGAACCGGGCCTCGCCAACCGCGAGTAATTGACGCTCGCAACCAGCAAAAAAAACCCGCGCGTAATTCCCCCCATTTTAAGAGGGACGCGGGCGGGGGGTAATGACCATCACGTGGCTCCCGCCTTTTTCTCGGCCCGGTCGCGTAACCCCCTCGGGCCATTTTCAACGTAAGTCGTGCGCCACCCAGCCAACGCCGTCGCTCCGATCCAGGCCCACCGGGCCTCGCGCTCCCGGTACCTCAGAGCCACACCGCTGCCGTGAAACCGGCCACCGCCGGACAACCATGTCGACGAGCACCATCTCTGCTTTTCTTTCTCCTGCTCTCCTGCTCCCCTGTTCTCCTGCTCTCCTTTCTCCCCAGCCACCCAAAGGAACCCGATCGCCCTGAATGGGCGAAATCCACCCGTGGCGAACTGCCGGCTCTCCCGATACGCGTCGGATAAGAGTTCGCCAAAGCGAGAAGCGACCGGGTGGCACAGCGACGAGGTTGTCTACTGCCGCAAGCGAGCCACCGGGTTTATCCCGGTGGTATCAGCGTGGATCGGCGACACCGGCCGAATGAGCCGACACACCGAATGGCGAGGAACCGCCGACATTCTGCGGCACCGCCCGTCAATCCGCCTGGACCAGCAGCCACGACAAATCCCCCCCTATCGAAGGGGGGGGCACCGCGGGGGGTAACGCACGTCTCAACGCTCGCGGACATCAACCCGCAATCGACTGCTGACCCATCCGTGACGAACTGACGGCCTTCCCGTTACGGGTCGCATGACCGCTCGCCGGGAC
>JAFEBR010000043.1 GCA_018242565.1 Planctomycetota bacterium
CCCGGTCGAACGCATCTGCGGGGCGGGAGACTTCCTGGCGACGATTTACCATCACCTGGGAATCGATTCGTCGAATACCCTGCTGACCGATTTCAACGGCCGCCCCACCCCCATCGTCGATCATGGCAAACCGATTGCGGAATTGACCGGCTGAACGCCGGCAGGCGGGTTTCTGGAAGCAAAAATCGGGTCGCGCCGCTCGGGCTGGCGCGACACCGGGGGGTATGCACCGCTGAAAATGCGGTTTTTCTCGACATTTGTCGATCGGGGAATCGCCTTGCCACGATTCGGCCCGATCGCTATAACGCCCCCCCTCTCTACCTTCCCGATCCCCATTTCGTTTTCATTTCCTTCCAGGACCGATTCCATGCGACGGTGCGCTTGCGCGATGCGCTGGTGTGTACTGCTGGTATCCAACGGTCTGTTCCTGACCGGTTGCACCGGTGGTCCGTTCACGAATAATCCGGTCGGCATGCCACAAGCCAACCGAACGGCACCACGGCCCGCCGTGGCTCAGGCCCCCAATGCGGCTCAACGTGCCGCAGCGCTCGATGCCGACAACCAGCAACTGCACGCCCTGCTCGCTCAACAGCAGCAGCAGTCAGCCCAATTGCAGGCCGCCCTGCAGGAATCGCAGCGGGAAGTCGCCGACTTGCGCAATTCAGGGCCCGCAGGTGGCTCCGTCGCCCGGCGCGGGGTTTCGGCTCGCTCGGCTTCGTATGGCGGGTCACTGCCTGTCGCACAAATTCGCGGTGCTGAAGTGATCAAGGATGGGGAACTCGTCCGCATTCGCCTCGAAAGCTCGCAGTTGTTTAATTCCGGTCGAGCCGAACTCAAACCGGAAGTCAGTCATACCCTCGACAGCATTGCCCAGACACTGCGTTCCACTTACAAGGGCCACCTCGTCGGCATTGAAGGACACACCGACAGCGACCCCATCACCAAGAGTAAGTGGAAAAATAACCATGAACTGTCGGTGGCCCGCTCGGTCGCCGTGTTCGACGCCCTGAAAAAACGGGGCCTGCCTGAATCGCAACTGTTTGTCGCCGGGTATGGACCGAATCACCCGGTGTCGTCGGGCCATTCGAAGTCGGCGAAATCGCAGAATCGACGGGTCGAAATCGTCGTCTATCCGGACGTGGCCGGTTCGTAGACATCAACGCCGACACGCTTCGCCTTCTGCTCTCGCGGGCCAATGCCCACGAGTCGTCCGCCCCTCTCAACCAATGATGATCGCCGGCCTGCGCTCGGCATTCGGCTCAGCCTGCTGGACGAGGCTCCGCACCATCCAGGGGATGTTCCCTTCGCCAAACAGCAGAAAATTGAAGTTGGCCGCCAGGGGCGATTCATCCGACCAGCCAAAATGCACTTCCGGCGGTCGCCCGACCTGGGCCATTTCCAGAGCCATCGCGGCGATGACGTGGGCCACCGAGGCACAACGCGAGACCTGAATCAACTCGGTACCATTATCGCGAGTTACACAGATGAGCGGCTGATGATAAAACTCGCTGGGGTCACCCAGTTCGACTTCCACCATCAGCACGGGAACTTCGGGACCGATCCGGTGCAGGGTGCGAATGCTCCGCTCACGTTCGACGCGTGAATGATGCCCCGGCCGATGCGGTACCAGCACCTGAAACTCATGCGCACACCAGTGCTGCCAGCGGGCCTCTGATGCGGCGTCGACAAATTCGAATTTCTCAATCCGCAGTTCGGTACTGCGAATCCACCGCGAGACAAATGACGTGACCAGAATGCCGATGCCGAAGGCCAGCGCGATTTCCAACCCCGCCCGGCTGATCGACAGCGTCAACACGACCATGCACACAAAAAACAGCAGCGCCAGTGTCGCCGGCAGACTGACCAGAAACCTCACCAGCTTGCTCTTGAACCGCTGTCGCAGATCGACCACCGCGGCCAACGTACCACCCGAGAGCAACACCAGCACACTCGTGGCGTACACCCATTGCAGCGACGCAATCTGTGCGTGAAACAGAAACACGACCAGCAGCACCAGCACATTGAAGAAACGCATCTTGATTCCCAGGCGATGCGCCCAGTTCAACTCCATGCCGAATCGCTTCAGGTACTCGGGTACATAATCGCGCAGGGCAATCGTGACGCAGGCCCCGGCCAGGCACAGGATCGCCACGGTGGTCGCATCGTAGAGCGTCCCGAACACGGGACCAAACAGGCTGTTCAGCGAGTGGCCAGGCAGGGCGCTGGCGATTTCATGGCCATGCGCCAGATACGACAAGGCGCGGTGCTGGGCTTTGCCTCCCTCTTGAAATTCACGAGCCGGAACGAGCGTGGCGGCCACGGTGACCGCGGTCAACAGCGCACACGCCATCACCAGCGCCGCTGTGAACAACAGTTTCCGCATGTTGCGGATGCGTCCCCTGGGGAATTGTGGATCGTCCTGCTCATCTCCTCGAATCAGCGGTGTCACCGCCATGCTCAGTTCAAAGCCAGACAAGCCCAGGGCCACATACGGAAAGGACACCAGCACCAGCTTGAACAGCCGGGTCGAATCGATAATCGTCCGCGCGGGCCATACCTCGGCTCCAGTCAGCTCAGTTCGCACCGCGGACAGCCATTGCTGCAGAATCGGCTGACCATCGGTTGCCAGGTAATGCAGGCCGCTTCCCACCACGATGGCATTCAGCAACAGATAGACCACGACAACGACCGCCGCGATCCGCAGAAACAGCCTGGGTGAACCCGCGCACCACCAGGCCCACAGGGAAAAACTGACAACCGACAACAACAGCGTGACCGTCAACTGCCGGTCGAAAAAGGACACCACCCGTTGCCACGAGGGATGCGCCGACCAGCGATCGGGTTGGAAATACGCCGACACGGACGGATCCAAATGGCGTTTGACATACGGATTCGCCCGCAGGTGTTCAGCGGCGTCGGCGATCGACAAGTTCTGGGTAACCACATAGTCGGTCGCCACGAAAGCGAGCAGCAGCAGGACGATCAGCTTGCCCGACCAGCCCGGAACGCGCTGCTCGATCAACCCGGTCCCGCCGCGACCATGAGGCGAACGACCGACGACGTAGCAATAAATCGGCAAGGCCACCAGCAGAGTGACCACGACGACGACGGCCGCCGCAAGGGGCGCCAAGGGCCCCACCGACTCCACCGCCAATGAGGGGAGATAGGCCAGCGTGCTGAAGTAATCGAGCCCGATCAGACACAGCACCAGCCACCACGAACACGCCGGCAGACCCGTCGTTCGACCACCGCGCAAAGGGAGCATTGTTGCACCTGGACCAGGAAGAGAAACATCGGGACCCATTCCCTGATAGACGCAAACCAGCCGCACCTGGTTCACACGATTCGCGTAACCGCCACGCCGGTCAGAGGTTGCGACAACACCACCGGCACCTCCCTGGCTCAGCGATCTGCGGCGATGGTACTGTCTGCTTGCATCCGAAGTAAGGCATGCAGTGGCTCGTAATCAGACGCCATAAACAATGGTACTGCTGGCTCGGCCTTGCCGACGACCACGACCGAACGGCTGACCGACTTGCCAGCGACAGCCCAAGGCTTGTCCACCACGCCGCACTGACTCTGGGTGGCACGTACCGGGGCGAGACGAGAATTGAAATGACCTACTCAAACTCGCGCCGAATCTGCGACACCGATGTCTGGCACAACTTGTCCGGTGTGCTCCGGCCAAATCCCGTTGACTTCCCGATTCTTCCAGACGTAGGATCTCAGCACGCTTTGACTTGATGTCCGTCGGCGCGATTCAAGCGCCACATGGGGATCACGTGACTCGACGGGCCGGGCGGTTCAACCTCATCACAAGGAACGTCGTATGACTGCTGCTGTCAGGCTGCTGGTGCTCGTGGTGTGCGGGGGGTACTGGCTGGACGTGAGCCCAGCCTGGGCCATTGATCTGACGGCGATCGAAAAGACAATCGGCAAGCAACCGGCCTACAAGACCAAGCCCCGCTATTGCCTGCTCGTGTTTGGTGCCGAGGCGAAAATCAAGGTCTGGATGGTCGAAGATGACAAGACGCTCTACATCGACCGAAACGCTAACGGCGATCTGACTGACGATGGACCGCCGTTACAACCCACAAATTCACGCAATCTCGGCAAGGGCCCCACTGGATCGCAGAATTGGGATTTCGATTATGTCCTCGACAGGATTGAACCCCTTGCGGGACCGGCTCAGACGAAATTCCGGCTGGCGCGCTGGAACTATGGCGACCCGGAAGACCGCTATGGCTTGTCGGTGACGCTGCACGACGACCCGCCAGCCGACACGCTGAAACGCACGAAGGTCTCGGCGACTTCTCCTTCGGCCCAGCCGAAGACTGCGGCCGAAGTGGCAGCCAACAGTTTTCCAGACGAGGGCATTGCCATGTACGCCGGTTGGTTCGATAAGCTGTGGGCCAGCTCACCCGAGACGGCATCCATCCTGCATTTTGGCGGACCGATCGAACCTCGACTCCTGCGACTGTCTGAGGGTCAGGGCCCGGAATTCATCGTCGATTCGGGGGTCCGCCGCCTGAGCGTGTGCCTGGTCACCCCCGGCCTGGGGGAAGCCGGGCCGGCCCGTTTGAGCGAATACGCGATCCCGCTGACGACCCCCATGCGTGTGCGCATCGACTGGCCGGTGGCCGAGGGGTCAGAACCGTTGGTCACGTACCACAAGCTGGGTAAGCACTGCTGCTATTGGGAGTACTACGACGACACATTTCGCGTCCCCCAGGACAAACGGCTCGTGGCCGGTCTGGCCACCGTGACCGTCGAACTGCCCCAGGGCAAGTTCCCGCTCCCCCTGCGGAAAAACCAGGTCGAAGTTCCCGTGCGCCTGACCGAAGATTCCCAATCGCCTGCTGCCGGGAAAAAGTAACGAACAGGCCGGCTCGCCGGCAGGCCATCCCTTGTATTTCAATCCTTGTGGTGTGGCCCTCCCCCATCCGCCAGTATGTCGCGAATGGGGAGATACTGAGGTACCCGAGGTGACTGCGGAGATCGGGCCAATTGCAGGTCGTGCGTTCTCAGGCGAAAGGGTAGATGGCGCCAGATTGGCCGCCATGGACCTGGCAGGGATCGTGTCTGGCCAACCTACGCCGCAGGTGTTGGGCAGCACAGCCCGGGGTGGCCGCCCCGGCGTCGGCAACCCCGGTGATTTGCCCAAACCCCGTGTCTCGATCCTGTCGGGATTGTGCAGACGCTTGTCGAGCGACAACCCCCCAGCCATTCGGACGGAACCAACGACCAGCCCGGGGCCACCCAGCGTGAATCGCGGCTGCTGTTGGGTTGGAGGGCGTGGGGAAAAGGGGACGATTCATTGTTGGCGTTGCGCTGTCGGGCGGATGGCCTCGCTCGATATCGGCAGTCCTCCGCAGCGGGCAATAATACCCTGCATGCCCCTTTCCGACGCCGTAGGATAACGCCTTTGCATGTTTCCACGATCGCCGAAAACGGCGTTGATTGACGCACAAAGGGGATGGCCCTCCCTGCTCGCCAAAGATCCCCTCCTGGAAGGCGGGAATTCAATTCCCGCCTTCCGTTGTTCGGGTTTCGACGATCGGCAGACGTAACACGCTCACGTCGTGTGGTTC
>JAFEBR010000439.1 GCA_018242565.1 Planctomycetota bacterium
ATCGCTCTGCACGATCTCATGCACCAGGCTGCGTAATCCGTAGTTGCGCGACTGGATTTTTCCGACTATCGCCTCGATCGCGGTTCCATCCGTGGGCCGAATCGGACAGCCCGTCGCATACACGACCAGCTTCTCTGTAACTGTACGTACAACAGGGGCAGGATCTTCCAGTAACAACTGCTTGTATTCACGGGCATCGTGAAATCGCTTGCCATTTGGCAGTACGTCGCCAGCATCGACTTTCAGGCCGAAAGCGTATTCCACGGGCTTGTTGAACACCCGCACGCTGGCTTTCGGGGCTTTCGTCCCCACGGCCCGGTAAGAGGTCCGATAGCCACCAATCGGGTCGAAATTCTCCAACGCAAACCCCGGAGGATCGAGCCGTTCATGACAACTCGCACACTGAGTCACTTTTCGGTGTTTGGCCAGTTGTTCGCGTATGCTCCTGGCCCCCCGAATATCGGGTTCGACCGCGGAAATGCTGAGATCCGTCGGCAATTCGACGGGTTGCCCGACGAGATTGGTCAGCACCCACGAACCACGAATCACCGGCGACGTAATCGTTCCATTGGCCGTGACCTTGAGCACCCCAGCCATGGTGAGCACGCCGCCGCGTTGACGATCGGCGGGCAAATTCACCTTCCGGAATTCGGGTCCTGCCACCGCGGGCAGTCCATAATGAGTTGCCAGGCGATCATTCAACATCAGAAACTCGGAGTCAACGAAATTCAAAACACTCAAGTCTCGACTTAATAGTTCCGCAAAGAACCGCTGCGGTTCCTGCAGCATCGAATACCGCAGGTAACTGTCGTATTCGGGATAGAGAACCTTATCGGGAGTTGTGGCGTCAATCAGCCGCAACCCCAGCCATTGCCCGAGGAATTGCGCCGGAAAGACTCGCGCTTTGGGATCTTCAAGCATCCGTTCCACCTGTCGTCGGAGTTCATCAGGGGATTTGAGCTTGTGGTGGGACGCCACATCGAGCAGTGTCGCATCGGGCATCGTCCGCCAGAGAAAGTACGAGAGTCGCGAGGCCAGGGCATAATCATCGAGCGGTCCCGGTTGCTCGTACAGCAGCAGGAAATCGGGAGAACACAAAATCGCCGTCAGGGTCTGGCGCAACGCCTCTTCGACGGTCCCTTTTCCTGGGCGCGCGGTGGCCCGCAAGAACTCAAGATATTTTTGTGACTTCTCTGGCGAGACGGTACGCCGAAACGCCCTGGGCAGGATCGAGCGGACGGCTGCCTCGGCCTCAGCCAATGACAATTTCTTCAAATCGGCCGTTCCGATCAGCGCGCGCTGGCTGGCAGGCGGCCATTCTTCCACCAAGGGACCTTCCAGCTCAATCCATTCCAAGGCTAACCCCGGTCCATCAAATGTCGACGGATCTTTCACATAGAAATTGCCGAATCCATAGGGGGCAATTTTGATCGGCGGTTGGCCGGGCGCCAGCGGAACCTCGAGTTCGATGACGGTGGGGTCACCGTCCGGAATCGAAAAATACTCTTCGATTGGAGCGGCGGGATTCCCCGCGGTGAGCCCCACAACGAGCGGTGCGCCGCGCGTGCCGTGGGCATACGCCGACAGGCGGATGCGATAGGTGCCAGCGACCGCTGGCCGCAGTTTCTGGATCTCGGCGGGGACCGAGGTAAACAACAGCATCGTCTCGTCTGACAAGGGCTTCCGCGCGGGATACCCATCTTTTCGCAGGGTCGCGCGAATGGTCTCGGTTTTCGGGCGGGCCCCCGGGGGTAACGCCGCGTTGACGGCGATCTCGGCCGCTTCGAGGTATCGCTCCTGGTGAATGCGCGTGATCTGTAAGCCCGCCCCGACATTGTCGAATCCAGCCACGATTTCATCTTCGGGCAAGATCGAGCGGATATCGATCGTCACTCCCAGCAGATCATTGAGCGTGTTGTTGTATTCCAGATTGTTCAGACGGCGGATGGGCGCCCGGCCTTCCAACTTCTGTTGCGCCGCTTCCGCTTCGGCGGCAGCAGTCAGGCGGCCGGAAATCCACTCCTGAAGTGTTCGGACTTCGGCCGGCGCAGGCTGCGGCTCATCACGCGGCGGCATTTGCGCCGGTCCTGCGCTGCCCACACGCCGCTGAACTTCCTTCCACTTCGAGAACGAGCTGGGAGCGACGAAATCCGGTGCCAGCCGATCCAGTCGCAATTGTCCCTCGGCATTCTCGGCCCCATGGCATCCAAAACAGTATTTTTTCAGGAGGGGCTGAACACTTTGTGTAAAGCGGGCATCGGCCCCCTGGTCTCGCGTCGGTTCGGCAGCCTGCCCGGCCAGGTTGGGAGGACTGGCGAGCAACAGCCCCAGCACCCCCAAGGCGACAGCTCCACCGGCCACTTCAGAACGAACCAGTCGAGCGCCCAACATGTTCAGCATCCAGCAAACGCACGCATTCATGATTCGGTCAACCAGGTGGCCAGGCGCCTCTCGCAGAATTACGGGCACTCATCAGCACGGCACGCGTGCCCAGTGATCAGAAAGAATTCACGTCCTCATTTATCTCGTCGATTTTGATTCGGGTTCCGATTCCGACTCGTCGTCCTGTGCTCCGGCCTGAATCAGCATCTCAATGATTTCCTGATCGCCGCGCTGTCGGGCCCATGCCAGAGGGCTCTTCCCCTTTTTGTCTTTCAAGTTCACGTTGGCCTGATTCGCCAACAGCGCCTTCACGTACGAGCGGGCGATCTCGGGCTTGCGGACCTTCGGATCGAGTTGAATCGCCGCGATCAACGGTGTGACAGGCCCTTTGAATGCATTCGGATCAGCCCCGGCCTTAATCAGGATGGGGATCATTTCCGCGGCCCCTTGTCCGTGATCGCAGAGTGAGACGAGCATGGGGGCCGGACCGCGATTAACGTCTTTCTTCCCGCCGCGCTCCAACAGATAATTCAACATCTCGATATTCCTGGTGATTACGCAGAAATACACCGGATACCGACCAGAGCCATCGGGGTAATTAACATCGGCTCCATGTTCGATCAGCACTTTGACGACAGCGAATCTGTCGAGCACGACCGCTTTCGTCAGTGCCGTTTTGCCGTTGTCCCCGGGATCACGCCACTCGAGGTCCGCCCCTTTTTTCAACAGCTCTCTCACCTGGGGCACTTTCCCTGACGAGGCAGCCTTCATCAATTCGCGATTCAAGGCCAGTTGAGCCGCATCCACTGTCGGTTTTTCTGGTGCCTTTGCACCGTCTTCGAGCAGGGCCACAACTTCAGGGGCACTATCCTTCGCCCTTTCGTGCGGTGAGTCGCAGGGGCCCGCGGCAAGTGTCAGCCCGACGAAAAACCCTACGCCCACGCCGATGAAACGTGCGACGAAGATTTGCAGCCAGGCAGCGCCGGAGACGGATTTCATGATCAGGGCTCACATCACCGGGAATTAGAATTACCGAGACTCGGTCGCAGTGCGATCAGGTCGGGCAACATCCGTCGACAAAGTTGGCGGACGGAGGCACGTCGTGCTGTCACTATCCTATCGCTGCCACGGCCGATTTTTCAATTCGCCTCCTGGCAGGGAGTCGCCGATCTATCGCGCCTGACGAATGAAACGAGGAATCGCGATGTCGATCTCGCCGGGAAATGAGTGCCACAGAGATCGGCACGGCCGCCTCCCCGGAATCGCGGTCTCTGAAATCCGACGTTGGGGGCACAAACAGAGCGCGACGGTCAAGCGGTTCCCGAGAATCGGGACGGGCGTGCAGGCAAGACCGATCGCACTCACGCCGCTGTACGAGACGGTGCCTGCTGCGGCAGGGATGAAAGAACCGCCGCCACCTCGGCGAAAGCATCTGCGGGAATCGATCGTCCCACGGGTACGATGTAATACAAAGCACTCGCCAGCGCCGATTTTTCAACCGTTGGAATTCCACGAACTTGAGCGGCGCGTTGTAAGGCCAGGGCAAACGTCCCTTTACCCCGCGCTACGACGGTCGGGGCCGGTTGTCGCCCCGGGTCGTACTGAATCGCCACGACCAGGTCGGCCCCATTGGAAATGAGAACCCGGGCACGTTGCACATCACGCAATTGCTGCGCATCGAACAATTTCCGATGGGCTTCCCGCCGACGTTGTTTCAGTTGCGGATCACCTTCGGAGTCACGCAATTCATCGAGCACTTCCTGGCGGGTCATGCGAATGTCCTGCTCGAACTTCCAGCGCTGAAAGCCATAGTCCAGGCCAGCCAGCAGCAGCAATCCCAGCGCCAACTGGAGCGACAGTGTCGTAAGTGCTGCCCCCAATTGATCGGACAGCTGAGACACTTCGTCCCACGAGCCTTGCAGGAACTGAGAGAAATTCGCACTGAAAAATGCCGCGACAATCGTCACCGCCACGCTGAATTTCAGCAGGCTGAAGACCAGCTTCATGGCGTTCGGCAGCGACCAGAGACGACTCAACCCCGACAGGGGATGTATGCGATTCAGGTCGGGGGTCAAAGGCATCGTCGTGAACAAAAAGCCCACTTGAATGACATTCGCGGCCACCGCGGCCCCCAGAATCAGGGCCAGAATCGGCAGGAGCGCTTGACCGACAATCGCGGCCAACGAGAACAGTTCCGCCATCACAGTGCCCGTGTCCAAATGCAGCCAGGCCCCCGCGGACAATGATCGGCGCAGTAATTCTCGTAAGGTCCGAGTGAGGTCTCCACCGAAATAGTTGAGGGCAGCCGCCCCTGCCAGCAGGGCCAGCGCCAGATTCAAATCTGCGCTGCGCGGCACCTGGCCGCGTTCGCGCAACTCCTGGCGCCGTCGCAGCGTCGGCTGCTCGGTGCGGTCATCGGTATCAAAATCGGCCGACATGCTGGATCAGGAGCTTTTCAAAGTTGTTCGAAGGCAGACACAAACGCCCGACTGAGGTCCCCGAGCCCGCCTCTGGTCGGCCACGAACTCAAGCAGGCTGTCGCAGCAAAACCAGCCGCAGTTGTTCTATGCCAGCCGGCAGCCAATGACTGATCGATTCGACAATGACCGGAAATGCGAGTCCCAGCACGATCAGCCCAACCAGTGCCCGGACGGGGAATCCCAACATCATCACATTCATCTGTGGCACGGCGTAACCCAGGTACCCCTGCGCCAGTGTGATCAGGGCCATGACGAGCATGACCGGGGCGGAAACCCGCAACATCAGGACCAATGCCTGCTGCACGAAACTTGCCAGTTGCTCGATCATGTCTGAGGTCATGCAGGCATAGCCCACGGGCAGCGCCTGGAAGGTGTCCATGAGTGCGGCGACCATCAAGTGATGTCCACCAACGATCAGGAATACCACCAGCCCAAGCTGGTGGAGCAACTCACCCGAGAGCGAGACTTCCATCTGCAACTGCGGATTGAAGACCGTCCCGAGCGATGTCCCCAGTTGCTGATCGATCAGGCTACCCGCCATCTGCAGTCCCGATATCAGAATTGTCACGCCCAAACCCAGGCCGACTCCCAGCACGAATTCCAGCACAACCAGCCGCAGATACTCCCCCATCGAATCGGCTTGGGGCAAACTCAATTCAAACTCCGCAGCTACGAGACCGGCTTCCGGATTCTTGCCCAGTCGCTCGAGCAGTTGTCGCACCGCGGGTTGTACCGTGGCAGGGACTTCGTCGACCGACACTTCGTCATCGCCATCGCGATCGAGCCACTGAAATGTCTGTCGGTGCCCAGAACTGATGACAGCGGGCGTCAGCACAAAGGAGAGGGCCAGCACCAGCAAAGCCCGCACTTTCAGCGGGATGTGCGGATGTCCGAACACCGGCCCGAGTACCACCAGGCCCGTCATCCGCGCCGCCACGAGCGTGAACAGCAGAAACATCCCCGAGGCTGCCTGAAAGATCACAGCCGCCGCGGGTGCCTGGAGACTTTCCGGCAGGAATGAAGAGAGCGGTGAATCCACGGGAAACAGGTTCCGATGCGCAGTTCGAGAAATCCGTCAGAGGTTCGAGGGAATGCCGTGAAACAGCGACGTGGTGTAATCGACGATCTGCTGCATGACCCAGGGGAGCAGGATCAACAAGGTCACAGTCATCAGCAGAATCTTGGGCACGAAATTCAGCGACTGTTCCTGAATCTGGGTCACGGCCTGAATCAGACTGATAACCAACCCCACCACCAGCGAGACGACGAGCACCGGCGCAGCCACCACCAGTGCCAACTGGGTCGCTTCCCGGACAAGTTCCACTGCGCTATCGAGATCCATCTCGTCTGTTCCCTGACGGGCGACAGCGAACTCTCGCACCGGCATGATCGCCGGCGAAAGATGTTCGCGGTCCGTCATCCACTGAGCCGTACACTTTCGAGCAGCATGCCGACAGTCAGCACCCACCCATCGATCAAGACAAACAACAGCAACTTGAAGGGGAACGACACAAAAGTCGGCGGCAACATCATCATGCCCATGCTGGTGAGCACCGCCGCCACGACCATGTCTATCACCAGGAAGGGCAGAAAAATCTGGAACCCGATCGTAAAGGCCACTTTGAGTTCGCTGAGCATGTACGCTGAAGCCAGCGTCGGCAGCGGTACATCACGGTATCGGAGGCTGGCATAGCGAGCCTCACGTGCCGCCGGGTCCTGCTCCGGGTATTGATAATCCAGAAACAGAAAGATGGTCTCTTCATTCCGCGCATTTTCAATCTGTTCAAACATGAATCGCCGCACCGGGCGCACCGTGTTTTCAAACGTCTGGGCCAGACTCACCGCGGGCTGGTCCGGTTCAGGATGCGTGTAGGGCCGAATTCCCTCTTCATAAGCCTGTTGCCAGACGGGGGACATCACCAGAAACGTCAGAAACAGACAGAGTGCGACCAG
>JAFEBR010000440.1 GCA_018242565.1 Planctomycetota bacterium
ATCTTGGCGATGCCGCACCCGTAGCTTTCGCGACACCGGCGTCCGTGACAGACGTGTCATATACGCATAACACATCCAAGCGTCGCATGCCTGCTAGTTTAATAAGACCTGCATCGGTCAAATGTGTCGCATTCATTCGAATTGTTGACACCCCGGTGAGCTTAACGATTGCCGGTACGCTGGCATCTGTTATTTCGCATCCCGAAACACGCAAATCAAATAAGGCGCTCAGGTTGCCCAAATAAAAAAGCCCCTGGTCCGTTATATATGTGTTATCGAGATTCAGAACGCCGAGTTTCTTAAGTCCTGTAATATGTGACACTCCATCGTCACTGACCTGAGTATTTTGGAGCCAAATCGCCTGCAATTCATGCAATTGCGCCAAATGCGAAAGTCCTGCGTTCCCGACGCGTGTGTGATTGATGGCGAGAGTTTCAAGCTTAACCATTCGTTTTAGGTGTTGCAGTCCGCTGTCCGTAACATTTGTGTGACTGAGGATCAAGCTCCGCATGCGGACCAAGTTTCGCAGGTATGGAAGTCCTGCATCAGTCAAATGTGTGGACTTAAGATTTAGTTCCTCTATTTGCAGGCAATCCTGAAGATGCGAGAGCCCCTCGTCAGTTATTTCTGAGCCTTCGAGATTGAGCCGCCGCAGCATTGTCAAGTGCCTAATCTTAACCATCATCGCGTCAGTTGCGACTCCGCGCACGTCGACAACGGTTACAATGTCGACCCCCCTCACAATCTTGGGCCCTAAGAGCCGACGCAGCCACCCCGGCCCCAGGGCTTCGCACTCGATGATACCGCCTGCTAGTTCAACAGAGCGGATCGCGGCGATTTGCGATGTTACGCGCCATGCTGAAACACTGGCGACAAGAACTGCGATCGTGACGAGCATGCGAAAGAACAGCGGAAGCCGGTTCACGTGTGCAACGATCCGGTCGAATGAGCGGCCTGGCTTATCCATACGTCTGGTGGCTTCCTCATTCCGCAAAGGCGTCAGAACACAGGGTTGAACGGTCTTGCGTCTTTGCAAACAAGAGAACCGGCTATACAGCAATAGTGCCGCAGATATTGCCTTCGAGAATAATTCTGCAACAGTATATGTCGATGGTCTTGGCATTTCGCAAAACTAGCCGATACGTGGGGGCATCTGGGGGCATATCCGCTGGACTGCGGAAAAGCAGGTTGCGTTCTCTTTACGGTTTGCTTCGAATTCCTTGTGATCCTGGCGGCCAAGCCATCCTCGCGTTCGCCGCAATCGAGATAGAAACCCGATCAGTAGTAATCGACCCGCAGTTTCTGCCGCCGCCAACCGCAGCGGCGTAGTCGATCACGAAGTACGTTCGACGACTTCGCCAAGCTTTATACAGTTCGTCGTCCGCGTTATTGCGGTCGAGAAAAAATGCAGCATCGTTGCGACTGGTATAGATCACGTGGACCCTACCTTGTTTACTACCGCCGTCGCAGGGAAACTTGGTGACGAAAATTGTCCCGGCGGCAATTCCACCGGCTGTAGCCGTCGGATTCCCTTGGGGCGGAGTCCATGTGAACGTGTTGCATCTCCTGCCAACACAGATCATCGCGGTATTTCCGAAGTTGAGTGGATTGTTTGCCGCGTCGTTGAACCGTCCCACCCATGAAAAGGCTACAGTAAGAGTGACATCCCCGGCGCAATTGTCGACACAGTAATTGTAGTAACATCCTGAAGTATCTATAGTCGTCGTGGCGACAATGTCAGCTATTACTGTGTTGCGGTTGTGATTGTTGTTTATTGTCATCTCGAGGACCTCGTAGGAGACGGATGCGAGGCCAAATGGGTCTAACAGGGACGTAGGCCTTGAGTTGACGTATGCGTAGG